>NZ_JBMCZA010000042.1:8815-56051 GCF_048654705.1 Nocardioides sp. CPCC 206348 | reverse complement strand
TGATGAACCCGCAGCGGGCTCACCACGAGTTCGGGCGGTTGAAGTCGTCGTCGTACAGGTCCTGCTCGTCACGGCGCTGCTCCAGGCCCTCCTGGTTGTTGCGCTCGAGCTGCTCCTGCCGGGGGTCCTTCTTGCCGTCGTCCTCCCCGTCGCCCTCGTTGTCGGGCTGCTGGGGGTCCTGAGGGGGCGGGTCCTGCGGCTGGGTCTTCTGGATCTTGTTGCGGAGCCGGTCGTCGACCGTTGCGGCGTCGTCGCTCTGCTCGTCGCCGCGGCCGGAGTCGGTCGGGCAGGAGCCCTCGGCGAGGACGTCGATCCCGGCGTCCCACGCGAGGATCGCCTCATCGGTCTTCTTGGCCACCTGCAACGAGTCGCCGACGGCTTCGTGCACGAGTGCGAGGTTGATGCGCACCGTGCACTCGTCGCGGTGCGGCACGGTCTCGAGGGCGGTCTCGTAGGCGGTGATCGCGTCGGGCCAGGCGCCGTCGACGTACAGGGCGGTGCCCTCGTTGAAGAAGGCGACCCACGACTCGAACCAGTTGAGGCGCTGGTTGTCGGCGAACTGGGCGACCGCGCGGTCGAGGTCCTGGTCCTCGAAGGCGTCGCGTCCTGCGGAATTGTGCTGCAGCGTGAGGCCGACCTTGAGGCACCAGGCCAGCACCAGCAGGGCCGGGAGGATGCCGGCGACCAGCAGCACCCGGCGCAGCCGGCGGCGCGGGTTCGGAGGCTTCTTCACCGGGCTGCCCCCTTCGCGGACGGCGGCAACAGGGTGTTCCGTGCGGACCACACCCCGCGCCAGCCGGCCCGCAGCTCGGCGAGCACCAGGGCGAGCAGGATCAGGCCGAACAACCAGGTGAGGTCGTGCTTGGCCGGGAGGCCGTCACCACCTTCGCCGTCGACGTACGACGCCTCGAAGGACTCCGCGATCCCTGCGATGCCCGCGGTGCTGGTGCGGTGGGCGAACGCGACCCCGAGCTCGTCGGCGATCTTCTCGAGGTTCCCGAGGTCGGCCTTCGAGACCGCGCTCTGGTTGGTCTCCGGGTCCAGGACATAGCCCTCGTCGATGTCGAGGTCACTGGACGACGGCATCGTGGCGCCCTGCTCCGTGCCGTAGCCCAGCACGATGCCGCCCGCGATCAGGTCGGCGACGTCCCCGAAGGTGGGGTCGGCGCTGCCCTCGCCCTCGGCCGTGTCCTCTCCGTCGCCGACGTAGACCACGACCCGACGCCGCTCGGGCCGCTGCTCCTCGGCGCGCTTGAGGACCTCGGTCAGCTCGGGCACCGGCCGGTCGGCCCGGGACCCCTCGCCGTCCTGCGGGCCCTCGAGGTACACCGTGTCGACGGCCGACTCGAACGCGGTGACGTCCGTGCTGAACGGCAGTACCAGGCGCGCCTCGGCACCGAAGGTCAGCATCCCGAAGCGGGCACCCGGCAGGTCCTCGGCCAGTGCGACCAGGTCCGCCTTCACGCCGTTGATGCGCGGCTCGCGGTCGTCGAAGTCGAGGGCCGCCATGGATCGCGTGCGGTCCAGTACGACGAGTACGTCGACGTCGGCGAGCTGGGTCGGCGCATCGGCCTCACCGACGCCGGGGCGGAGCAGGACGAGGATGAACGTGAGCGCGATGCCGATCCGGCGCGCGACGACGAGGAACGTCGCAGTCGAGGGACTCATGGCGCGTCCTCGCGTCGTCGCCCGCGCAGTGCGATCACGGCTTCGGCGATCCACACGGCCACCAGGCCACCCAGGCCGATCCCGGTGATGGTGGTGCCCAGGGCCGGACGGTCCAGCACCTGCACCAGCGGCGGCTTGTCGATCTTCGTGGCCTCGAGGTCGCCGATCGCCTCGACCACCGCGGCCGCACTCCCGTCCTCGCCGAGGAGTGCGAAGGTCCCACCGGTGCTGGTCACCGCGTCGTCGAACAACCGCAGTGCGCTCGGCCGGTCGGCTGTCAGTGGTGCCGCGATGCCGTGCACCACGACGTCCTCGTCGGCCGCGAACTCGGCCGCGCCCGCGAGGTCGAAGATGCCTTCCCCGATCGGTTCGTTGTCGGACGCCAGCACGATCGCCCGGCTGCGGTCCTCGTCCTTGCGGTCGAACCGCTGCACGCAGGACGCCAGGCCGTCACCGAGCTGGGACTGCACCGACCAGTCGACGACGGTGCCGGCGGTGTAGATCGCGTAGGCGTCGCTGTAGATGCCACCCGTGCCGAAGGCCGCCTCGGCCTCGGTCAGCTGCTCGACCACGAAGTCGTAGTCGTCGGTCAACGGGAAGACCGTGATCGCGACGCCGCTCCAGATCGTGAGCCCGACCCGCTCGCCCTGCAGGCCGTCGACGATGGTCCGGAACTCACGCAGCACCTGTGCGTCGACCTCGGCCATCGATCCGGACGCGTCGAGGCACAGCATGATGTCGCGGGTCCGGTCGTCCTGCAGCGACGTCTGGCGTTCCTGGACCCGACCGGAGAGCACGATGGCTCCCGCGCAGGTCAGCAGCGCCGCGAGGGTCAGGCAGGTCCCGAGGATGACCTGGCGTCGTACCAGCGCCTGGTAGCGGGGGAGGGAGCGCAGGCGGTCGGTGTGCGCGACGTAGGCCGCCCCGGCCGGAGGACGGCCGCGGGTCCGCGCCCACCACACGAGCAGGCCGACGATGAGCAGGACCAGTACGGGCAGCATCCACGGCCAGCGGAACTCGCTGCCGCCGCTGTTCCAGGTCATGTCCACGTGCCCACCACGCTTCGGGCCTGCGCGACAGCGGTGTCGAAGGCGTTCTCGGCGAGCGTCGCGTCGGGGGCGAACTCCGGCGGATACATCACCTCGATGGCGTCCACGAGGTCCTGCGGTGCGCGTTCGCGGAAGTCGGCCAGTGCCATCGTCCGCGCCGGCAGCGTGGTGACCGTGGCGACGTATGCCCGGACGACCTCGCTGAGCTGCTGGTGCCCGTCACGCGGCGCCAGCGCTCCGGACCGGACCTGCGCGACGACCCGGTCGATGCGGGCGAGGTGCTCCTCCTGGGCCGTCGGTACGTCGACGTCGTGGCGCGCGATCGTCGGGACCCGTGGTGCGCGGGTGACCCACCAGGACACGAGGTAGTAGGCGACGACCAGGACGGCGAGCAGCAGGGCGAGCCACAGCCACCAGTCGGCGTACTCGACGGGACCGGTGAACTCCCCGGGCAGCTCATCTGCGGCGGGCATGGCGATGCCTTTCCAGCAGGCGGTAGACGGCGCTGATGGCCGACTCCGTGTCGCGGACCCGTTCGTGGACGACGCCGAGCTGCTCGAGCCGGCGGCGCAGCTGCTGCTCCTGGGTGCCGACGAGCGCGGCGTACTGGTCGCGCAGCTCGCGGTCGTGGCGCAACCAGCCCGGCACCTCGGCGCCCGCGTCGACATCGACGAGGCGACGGTCGGCGACGGCGGGCAGGGTCGGGTCGAGGTCGCCGATGGTCAGGAACAGCACCTCGTGCTGGGCAGTCAGCCGCCGCAGGACCTCGACGCTGTCCTCCGGCAGCGTGGCCTCGTCCGAGACGACGACCAGGATGGTGCGCCGCCGGACCGTGCGGGCGACGTAGCGCAGCAGGGCGGTGAGGTCGGACGGCGGACCGTCCGGTGCGATCGCGTCGTGGACGAGCCCCAGGAGTCGTTCGAGGTGGAGCTCGCTGCCCTCCGGCCGACGCGCGGACTGACGGGTCGCGTCGCCGTGGGCGAGCCCGACCAGGTCGCCGTGCTGCACGGCGAGGTAGCCCATGACGCCGGCGACGAAGACGGCGAGCTCGCGCTTGGAGACCGCTGCGTCGTTCATCGCGGCCATGCTGCGTCCCGTCGAGACGCACAGCAGGACGGTGTGCTTGCGTTCGGCGACGTACCGCTTGATCAGGAGCTGCCGGCTCCGGGCGGACGCCTTCCAGTCGATGTCCTTCACGTCGTCGCCACGGACGTACTCGCGCAGGTCGTTGAAGTCGATGCCGCGGCCGACATGGATCGCGGCGTACTCGCCATCGAGGAGTCCCCGCACCTTGCGGTGCGCGTGGACCGACAGTCGCGACTTGATGCGGGTCAGGTGCGCTGTCATGGGTGGATCACGGTCCCGGGGCCGGTCACGGGGTGGGGACTGCCCGGAAGACGGCGTCGATCACCGTCTCGGGCTGGACCCGGTCGGCCAGCGCCTCGAAGCTCAGGTGGATGCGGTGCCGCAGCACGCTGTGCCGCAGCTCGCGGACGTCCTCGGGGATGACGTAGTGGCGGCCCTGGACCACGGCCATCGCACGCGCCGCCTGGAAGAACGCGATCGAGCCACGCGGGCTGGCGCCGATGTCGACGTAGTTGCCGAGCTCGGGGCCGAGCAGCTGGCCGACGTTGCGGGTCGCCCGGATCAGGGAGACGACGTAGCGCTTGATCGCCGGGTCGACGTACACGCGACGGACGAGGGCCTGGATCCGGGCGATCTCGGCGGTCGTCACGACCGGCTCGATGTCGGTCATGTGCTGGCCCAGGGTGCCGTCGTCGATCCGCTCGAGGACCATCAGCTCGTCGTCCTCGCTGGGGTAGTCGACGATCTCCTTGAGCAGGAACCGGTCCATCTGGGCGTGGGGAAGGATGTAGGTGCCCTCCTCCTCGATGGGGTTCTGCGTGGCCAGGACCATGAACGGCTCGGGCAGCTTGTGGATGGTGCCGGCGATCGAGGTCTGCCGCTCCTGCATCGCTTCGAGCAGTGCGGACTGGGTCTTGGCGCTCGAGCGGTTGATCTCGTCGAGCAGGACGAAGTTGGCGTGCACCGGCCCGAGCTGGGTCTCGAACTCGTGGCGCCGCGGGTCGTAGACCTGTGTGCCGATGATGTCGCTCGGCAGGAGGTCGGGCGTGCACTGGATGCGGGCGAACTGCGCGTTGATGGCCTGCGCGAGGGTGGCCGACGCCAGCGTCTTGGCCAGGCCGGGGACGCTCTCGAGGAGCACGTGGCCCTCGGCGAGCAGTGTGACCAGCAAGGCGGTCCGCACCCGGTGCTGCCCGACGACGCGGCTCGAGAATGCCTCGGACACGCGGCGGATCGCCTCGGTCGCCTGCTCGAGCTCAGGAGCGGTCAGCGGGGCGCCGGAGGGCGCGGCGGGTGACTCGAAGGCCTCGATCATGCGCCAAACCTACTTCTCAGCCACCAGCGAGGAGCCGGGCGCGAAGGTCTTCGTCCCTGCGGAGGCGGGCCAGGTCGCGTTCACGGCGCTCCGCGATGATCGCGGCCAGCACCAGTTCCGGGGGAGCACCTGCCGGAGGAGCCGGCGCCACATGGGGCAGTACGTCGGCCAGGAGTGCCTCACCGACACGGACGCGGGAGACGGGGTCGATCGTTGGCAACCGGCCGAGGAACTGGCGCACCGCCAGGGCGGTGCCGGTGGGCAGGGTGCCGAGGTCGGTGCGCTTCGCCCAGGACGCCAACGCGGGCGGCATCGGCGGCGGATAGGGCAGGCGCAGGGGGACCCGGGCCCGGACGACGTAGGTCCCGGCTGCGTAGTCGCCCAGCCGCTTGCCCCGCGCGCTCAGCATGATCGAGAAGAACGCAGGCGCTCCGGAGAAGGCGTAGATCTCGACGAAGCCGATCAGGGCGCGCACGAGCGCGTGGTGGAAGCTGATCGGTCCGCCGTCGTCACGCACGGCCCGCAGGCCGAGGGCGAGCTTGCCGACGGACCGGCCGCGGGTGAGCGTCTCGACGGTCGTCGGGATGACCAGGAACGTCAGCACCGACGTGAGCACGATGGCCGCACCCGTGAGTGCGTCGTCCCCCGCCGGGAGCGTCGCGACGATCAGCACGATGAACAGCACGATGAAGGTGACCAGCGTGACGAGCACGTCGAGCATGCCGCTCGCGAGCCGCAGGCCGAGCGAGGCGGCCGGCAGGTCGAGCGCGACACCTTCACCGGTGACCAGGTCATCGGCGGTGACGGTGGCGAAGTCGGACGTGCTCATCGGCGTCAGCCTAATGACCGACCACTAAAGTGTGCGCGTGCCCCGCATCGACCTCGACGCCTACGTCGCGGCCCATTCGTATTCGTGGGTGCGCCTCGAGGAACTGGTCGCGCTCCGCAAGCGCACCGGCGCCGAGTCCGACGAGCTCGTCGACCGCTACCAGCAGGTCGCCACCCACCTGTCGGTCGTGCGTACGTCGGCGCCGGACGGTGAGCTCGTCGCCTACCTGTCGTCGCTGCTGGGACGGTCGCGGATCTCCATGCTGGCCTCGCGGGTGCCGACCTGGCGCGGCGTCGCGCGGTTCTTCACCGACCAGTTCCCGGCCGCGCTGTACCGGATGCGCTGGTGGTGGCTCAGCTGCCTGGCCGGCAACGTGGTCGTGATCGCGATCATGATGGTGTGGCTCGCCCACCACCCCGAGGTGGAGCAGAACCTGATCTCGCCGCAGGAGGTCGACCAGCTCGTCAACAGCGACTTCGAGAGCTACTACAGCGAGAACGCCGCCGGCGCGTTCGCCACCCACGTGTGGATCAACAACACCTGGGTCAGCGCGCTGTGCATCGCGCTGGGCATCCTCGGGTTCCCGGTGATCATGCTGCTGTTCACCAACATCGTGAACCTTGCGATCGTCGGCTCGATCATGACCCGCCACGACCGCGGGGAGCTGTTCTGGGGCCTGATCATCCCGCACGGCCTGCTGGAGCTCACCTGCGTCTTCGTCGCCGGCGGGGTCGGGTTGCGCCTGTTCTGGTCCTGGATCGAGCCCGGCCAGATCAGCCGGGCGGCGTCGCTGGCGCGGGCCGGACGCACGGCCGTCACGGTGGCCCTCGGTCTCGGCGTCGTGCTGGCGATCAGCGGCATGGTCGAAGGGTTCGTGACGCCGTCGCCCCTGCCGACGTGGGCACGGATCGCGATCGGCATCCTCGCCGAGGCGTTGTTCCTGGCCTACGTCTTCGTCATCGGCCGGGCCGCCGCAGGGCGTGGCGCGACCGGAGACATCGGCAACGACCTGCTCGAGGACCGGGTCGCGACCCAGGCCTGATTCCCTGGTTCACGCGCTGTTCGCCTACCGCAGGACGAAGCCGGCCCGGAGCCCGAGGGAGCGAGGGACGAGCGACCGAAGCGCAGGGAGGCGCCGTCCTGCGTGGCGACTGGCTTGCCGCCGTGTCAACCCAACCGACTCTTGGGGCAACTGCGCGCGCGGCAGCGCGGCGCGACGGAGGAGCGACTCGCTCGCGCCGTCGTTACAGCAGGCCCTGGGCCTTGAGGTGCAGGTAGTGGTCGGCCAGCGCCGGCGGCAGCTGCGCGGCATCCGCATCGACGACGTCGACACCCAGGCGGGCGAGCACGTCACGCATCCTCGACCGGCGAGCGAGCTCGTGCTCGGCCGCAGCAGCGCCGTACACGTCGTCGGCGGTGGGCGCTTCGTCCGGCGTCGCGAGCCGGTTGAGCTCGGGGTCGCGCACCGATGCGAGCACGACGCGGTGGTGGCGGGTCAGCACCGGGAGGACGGGGAGCAGGCCGTCGGAGATGGCGGACGGCTCCAGTGCCGTCAGGAGTACGACGAGAGCGCGTTGCCGTCCGAAGCCCTGGACCGCGCCGGCGAGCGCATCCCAGTCGGCCTCGACGAGCACGGGATCGAGGTCGGCCATCTGTTCCTGCAGGCGGGCCGCGACGTCACGCACGCCGTGGACCCGCTGGCGGGCCCGTACCCGGCGGTCGCCGGCCAGGAAGTCGATGCGGTCACCAGCGCGGGAGGCCAGGGCGCCGAGCAGCAGAGCGGCGTCCATCGCGGCGTCGAGGCGGGGCATGCCGTCGGCATCGTCGGCGCCGGCTTCGCGCGCGACGCGGCCGGCGGACGTGCGGGACGTGTCGAGCACGATCACCACCCGGCGGTCACGTTCGGGCTGCCAGGTCCGCACCACGACGTGCGGCGTGCGCGCCGATGCGCGCCAGTCGATCGAGCGGACGTCGTCGCCGCGGACGTACTCGCGCAGGGAGTCGAACTCGGTGCCCTGCCCGCGGACCCGGACGGCCGCGCGGCCGTCGAGGTCACGGAGTCGGGCGAGACGCGAGGGCAGGTGCTTGCGCGACTCGAAGGGTGGCAGTGCGCGGACCGTGCCCGGGACGTCGTACGTCTGCTGGAGGGCGGACAGGCCGAGGGGGCCCCACGACCGGATGGTGACGCCGTGGGCCCGGAGGTCGCCGCGACGCCGGGGGAGCAGGGGCGTCGTCAGGCGCTCCTGCCCGGTGGGCGGCAGCCGGAAGCGGTGCCGGTTGTCGGTCGCGCCCGCCGAGGGCTGCCATGCGTCACGCACGTGCAGGTGGAGGCGGCGGGTTCCGTCGTTGGTCAGCACGAGCCCGGCGGTGGCCGGGTCGCCGAGCCGGACCGTCCCCGGTTGGCGGCGGGTGATGCCGACGGTCCGCGGGCGCGGGGTCAGGAGCAGGTCGATCCCCACCAGGAGCAGCACGCCGAGCAGCCACAGGGCGACCGTGCTCGGGAACGGGCGCAGCAACACCGCTCCGAGCCCCAGCAGGAGCAGGAGCGGTACGCGCCCGGAGATCACCATCGGGTGCCTAGCGCGGGACCGGGACCGAGGCGATGGCCGAGCCCAGCACCTGGGTGACGTCGACGCCCTCGAGCTCGGCCTCGGGGCGGAGGCCGAGACGGTGCACCAGCGCCGCCTGGGCGAGCGCCTTGACGTCGTCGGGCGTCACGAAGTCGCGACCCGAGAGCCACGCCCACGCACGCGCCGCGCGCAGCAGGGCGGTCGCACCACGCGGGCTGACGCCGAGGGACAGGGACGGCGACTGACGGGTGGCCCGCGCGATGTCGACGATGTACGTCGCCACCTCGGGGGAGACCTGGACCGTCTTGACCGCGGCCTGGCCGGCCTCGAGGTCGGCACCGCTGGCGACCGGCTGGACCCCGGCACCGGCGACGTCGCGCGGGTCGAAGCCGTCCGCGTGGCGGGTCAGGATGGTGATCTCCTGGTCGCGCGGCGGGATCGGGAGCACGACCTTCAGCAGGAAGCGGTCGAGCTGTGCCTCGGGCAGCGGATAGGTGCCCTCGAACTCGACCGGGTTCTGGGTGGCGGCCACCAGGAACGGACGGGGCAGCGGCCGCGTCACGCCGTCGGCGGAGACCTGGCCCTCCTCCATCGCCTCGAGCAACGCCGACTGCGTCTTCGGGGGTGTCCGGTTGATCTCGTCGGCGAGCAGCAGGTTGGTGAAGATCGGTCCCTCGCGGAAGCTCAGCTCACCCGCCGTGGAGTCGATGACGAGCGATCCGGTGATGTCACCGGGCATCAGGTCGGGCGTGAACTGCACGCGTCGGGTCTCCACCGACAGGCTCGCGGCAAGGGTGCGCACGAGCAAGGTCTTGGCCGTTCCGGGCACGCCCTCCATGAGCACGTGGCCGCCGCAGAGCAGCGCGACGAGGAGCCCGGACACCGCAGCGTCCTGGCCGACGACGGCCTTGCCCACTTCCTGGCGCACGGCCAGGAGTCGTTCGCGCACCGCCTGGTCGTCGGTTCGGGACGGGGCCGGGGATCCAGCGGTTGAGGTCATCCGCGTCGTACCTCTCTTCTCAATCGGGTGAGCGCCTGGGCGAGCCCGACCAGGTCGTGGTCGCTCGCTGGGGGGAACTGGTCATCGTTCAGCAGTGCGTCGATCGCCTCGACACGGGCGTCGAGGTGCAGGGCCGTCGCCTCGATCACCGCGCCCGGCGGGGTGCGGCGATCCAGGCCGAGTCGTACGGCGAGGTCGGCGCGCGCCGCGCGGCGCAGGGCACGGGCGACGTGCTGGCGGTCGCCACTACGGCGGTACATCCGGCCCCGGCTGTGCGCGGTCTCGACCGCACGCACCACCACGGGCAGCGGTTCGGTCGACAGCGGGCCGAGCCGACGGAAGCGCCAGAGGATCAACGCGATCACCGCCAGGGCGCCGAGCCAGATGCCGGGACCGATCCACCGGGGGATCAGCGACGTGAGGGTGACCGCATCGTCGGACGCCGGGTCGGCCAGGTCGGGCACGTACCAGACCACGCGGTCGGTAGCGCCGAGCAGGCGGAGACCGACGGCGGCGTTGTCGGCCCGCAGGACCTGGTCGTTGCTCAGCGCCTGGCCCGCTCCGAAGAGCACCAGTCGGTCCGTCTCGACGAGGACCGAGCCGCCGCCGGTGCGGAAGCACGTCTGGCCGTCCCCTCGGTACGCCGTCAGCTGGTCGACCTCCAGCGTCAGCCCACCCACCGCCAGGTCGCAGTCGGCACGGACCTTCGTGTCGGACACCGAGGTCAGGTCGAGGCTGCGGTCGATCTCCTCCAGCACGACGTACGACGGTTCGACCAGCACCAGTCGCCCCGGGGCCGCCTTGTCGCGGAGTCGTTCGAGAGTGCCCGGCGACAGGTACTCGGTGCTCGTCACGACCACCGTCGTCGACTCGTCCACCGTCGCCTCGTCGAGCGCAGCAGCCGACCGCACGATCGTGAGGTCCACGCCCTCGTCCTCGAGCACGCGGGCGATCGCCTGGCCGCCCTCGGGCGCGGGATTGCGGGGGTCCAGCGCGTCGGGGTGCGTCTCGGCATCCCGCGACGACCAGAGGGCGACGCCCAGCGCGAGCGCCAGCGCAAGGGCGATCAGTACCCAGCCCGGGGGACGACGCTTCATCGGCGGGCCGCCCGCCCGGCGAGGGTGTCGTCGAGCGCCAGCAGCTCGCGCGCCTGTTCGTCGGTGGCCGGCCGGTCGCCGTACAGGACCTGGTCGAAGAGGTCGGCGCCCCGCCTGACGGCTGGTCCGTGATCGGGGAAGACGACGGCGAGGGCACCCGCGAGCTCGTGGGCGGTGGCCTGGGGCATGTCGTCGATGCGGCCGCGTTCGATCTGGCGCAACGCGGTCGCGCGGAACGCGTCGATCAGGGCCGCGACCGGGTCCTCGGCCGCGAGCGCGGCCTCCGCACGGGCGCGCAGTTCATCGGCGGTGATCGCCTCGTCCGTCAGTGCACCGGTGGGCGCCTTGTCCGCACGGGCGGTACGGCGGGCGCGGGAGACGATGAGCATGGTCGCCGTCAGGAGCAGGAGGGCGACCAGGATCGCGATCGCCACCGTGAGGGGAGGCGAGCTGGACGCTGCACCGATGCTGTCGTTGATCGCTCGGTTGAGCCAGTTGTTGATCCGGTCAAAAAGGTTTGCGTCGTAGTACTCCGGACGCGCGAGCTCGCGGCGCAGCTGACCGCGCGCCTCGTCACCGCTCGGGTCGAGCGGTGGGTCGAGACGACCGATCAACGGCACCACGAGCGCAGCGATCATGCGGCGATGATTCCTGCCTCACGCATCAGCTCGACGTCCAGGGCCTCCTTGCGCATGCGCAGGTCGACGTACTGGACGGAGGTGACCGCCGCGGCGAAGGGCGCCACGAACGCGTTGCTGGCGACCAGGGCGATGGCCTGCGTCACGACGATGATCAGCGCGGCGTAGTCGAGGAAGGCAAGAGACGCCAGCTGTCCCACCACGCTGATCGGTGTCGAGAGCATGCTCCCGCCGACCTGCGTGACCAGGACCGTCAGAAGCGCAATGCCGAAGGTGCGCCAGAACTGCCGCGACGTGAGGAGCCAGCCTCGGCCGATCGCACCGAAGACACCGACGGGCTCCAGCATCAGCGCGGGGACCGGCAGGTAGTAGAAGCGCACCCACAGCCAGCAGCAGAGGGCGATGAAGGCCGGAACGGTGACCAGGCCCCACAGCACGATCGGCCAGGCGGTTGGGCTGACGAGTACGACGGCCACCCACAAGAAGATGTACACGATGGTCATCAGGAGGAACGCCATGTTGATCACGACAGTGAGCCCGATCAGCCGCCACCGCTTGCCGTGAGTTGCGTCCCAGGCCTCGCGGAGCCCGAGGCGCCGTCCGACGGCCGCGGCGCGGGTGACGTGGACGATCATGCCTGTCACCAGGGTCACTCCGACGAGGGCCAGGACGACCGAGAGCAGCAGTGAGCCGTAGGCGGCGAGCAGTCCAAGGGCGTCGGCAACGTCGGTATCGGGGTTGGTCTCGCTCGTCGCGTCGAGCGACAGGCCCACCGTGAAGGTGAGGACCGCGGTGATCGCCACCGGGATGATCATCGCCACCGCGGTGACCATGACTGCGGCACCGACCGTCGCCTTCGGGTTGAACCGGATGATCCGGAAGGCGCCGTCATAGATGCTGCCGAGCGTGAGCGGTCGCAGCGGGAAGGCCCCGGGCTTGTGGGCAGCGCCCAGCACCAGGCCCGGGGGAGGGCCGCCCGCCCGTCCCGCGGTGGGGTACGTCGACCACGGGGCACCTGCAGCGCCGGGAGCCGGGGGAGCAGCGGTGGGAGCGGCGCCCGGCGGGGCGTAGCCGGCGTGGTTCGGCAGCGGGTCTTCCGGCGGCGGGGCACCCGGGGGCGGGTACTGCGACGGGCCGTCGGTCATCGTTCTCCCTCGGATGGCACGGTGGATCGGGCGGTGCGGACATCCTTGCATCCGCCGTGGAACGGGCTCCGCCAGCGACCTGCCTCGTAAATTTGGTGGGGCCGGGGGGACTCTGCCAAGATGTTCCGGTTGCCCCGATGGGTTTGTCGGGGTGCGAGCAACACCTTGACTTCTGAATCGTGTCTCCCACGCGGAGTGATCGGATCTGTGATCCGGTCTGTGCCGCTGCGAGCGTGTTTCGGTCGTCGACGTTGGTCGCACCGCACGCCACCGGATCTTCCACCAGGGAGTTCGGGGGTGAGACCCGATTCAGGTAACAACAGCTCCGCTTCTCCATGCCAGCACTCAGGGCATGGCGAGGGAACGATGTGTGTGCCGGTCAAACGGCGCGACACGCCCGACCTCGGGGGTCGGAGCTGCCAACAGATTTGACCGGCCCGGTACGTACGACACGAAAAGGACGAGAGAGACCTATGGCGGGACAGAAGATCCGCATCAGGCTCAAGGCCTATGACCACGAGGTGATCGACACCTCGGCGCGCAAGATCGTCGACACGGTGACCCGCACGGGTGCCAAGGTCGCCGGCCCGGTGCCGCTGCCGACCGAGAAGAACGTCTTCTGTGTCATCCGGTCGCCGCACAAGTACAAGGACTCGCGCGAGCACTTCGAGATGCGCACGCACAAGCGCCTCATCGACATCATCGACCCCACGCCGAAGACCGTCGACAGCCTCATGCGCCTCGACCTGCCGGCCGGTGTCGACATCGAGATCAAGCTCTGAGGTTGTTGAGATGACATTCGAACGCAACGTGAAGGGTCTGCTGGGCACCAAGCTCGGCATGACCCAGCTGTGGGACGAGAACAACCGCGTCGTCCCGGTGACCGTGATTGCTGCAAGCACCAACGTCATCACCCAGGTCCGCCAGCCCGAGCCGGACGGCTACAACGCCATCCAGATCGGCTTCGGCGAGATCGAAGGCCGCAAGGTCAACAAGCCGCAGGCCGGCCACTTCGCGAAGGCCGGCACCACGCCGCGCCGCCACGTGGTCGAGATCCGCACCGCTGACGCCTCCGAGTACACCGTTGGCCAGGAGCTGGCCGTTGACACCTTCGAGGCCGGCCAGGTCATCGACGTCACCGGCACCAGCAAGGGCAAGGGTTTCGCCGGTGTCATGAAGCGTCACGGCTTCCACGGTGTCGGTGCCTCGCACGGTGCCCACCGCAACCACCGCAAGCCCGGCTCGATCGGCGCGTGCGCCACGCCGGGTCGTGTCTTCAAGGGCATGCGGATGGCCGGTCGCATGGGTAGCGACACGGTCACGACGCAGAACATCACTGTTCACGCCGTCGACGTCGAGAAGGGCCTTGTGCTCCTCAAGGGTGCCGTTCCCGGCCCCAAGGGTGGCGTCGTCGTCCTCCGCACGGCAGCGAAGAAGGGCTGATCGACATGGCCAAGACCGTTTCCGTTGACCTTCCCGCCGAGATCTTCGACGCCGAGGTCAACGTTCCCCTCATCCACCAGGTCGTTGTTGCCCAGCAGGCAGCAGCGCGCCAGGGCACGCACTCGACCAAGCGTCGGGGCGAGGTCCGCGGCGGTGGCCGCAAGCCTTACAAGCAGAAGGGCACCGGCCGCGCCCGTCAGGGCTCGACCCGCGCGCCGCAGTTCGCCGGTGGTGGCATCGTCCACGGGCCGCACCCGCGCGACTACAGCCAGCGCACCCCCAAGAAGATGAAGGCCGCCGCCCTGCGCGGAGCCCTCTCCGACCGGGCGCGCAACGAGCGGATCCACGTGGTCGACGCCCTGGTCACCGGCGAGAAGCCGTCGACCAAGGCTGCGCTCACCTCGCTGCTGGCCCTCACCGACCGCCGCAAGTTCCTCGTGGTGCTCGAGCGGACCGACAGCGTCACCTGGCTCTCGCTGCGCAACGCGCCCGAGGTGCACATCGTGGCCGTCGACCAGCTCAACACCTACGACGTCCTCGCGAGCGACGACATCGTCTTCAGCAAGGCCGCCTTCGACCTGTTCGTCGCCGGTGGCTCCGTTGAGGCCGCTCCCAAGGCTGCGAAGGCCCCCAAGGCTGAGAAGGCCCCCAAGGCGAAGGCCGAGCCGGTTGCGCTCGTCGACGCCGAGGCCGTCACCGCCGAGTTGCCCACGGGCGCGAAGGCCCCGCTGAAGAGCGGCGCCGCGCCGAAGGGCTACGAGGTCAAGGGCAACGCCGACTCGGGCCTCTACCACGAGCCCGACGGCCAGTGGTACGACGCCACGGTCGCCGAGTTCTACTTCAAGTCCGCCGAGGACGCCGAGGCCGCTGGCTTCAAGCGTGCCGGTTCGAAGGAGGCCTGAGCATGAGCACCCTGCACAAGGACCACCGCGACGTTCTGATCGCGCCGGTCGTGTCCGAGAAGAGCTACAGCCTCCTCGACAACAACAAGTACACGTTCGTCGTGCGCCCTGACGCCAACAAGACCGAGATCAAGATCGCGGTCGAGAAGATCTTCGGTGTCAAGGTCACCTCGGTGAACACCCTCAACCGCACGGGCAAGGTCCGTCGGACCAAGCACGGCCTTGGCAAGCGCAAGGACACCAAGCGCGCCATCGTCAGCCTGGCTGAGGGCCACCGCATCGACATCTTCGGAGGTCAGGCCTGATGGCTATCCGCAAGTACAAGCCGACTACCCCGGGCCGTCGTGGCTCGTCGGTCGCCGACTTCGCCGAGATCACCCGCACCACGCCGGAGAAGTCGCTCACGCGTCCGCTCCCGAAGAAGGGTGGCCGCAACAACCAGGGACGCATCACCACGCGTCACCAGGGTGGCGGTCACAAGCGGGCCTACCGGATCATCGACTTCCGTCGCTACGACAAGGACGGCGTGCCGGCCAAGGTCGCTCACATCGAGTACGACCCCAACCGGACCGCCCGCATCGCGCTGCTGCACTACGCCGATGGCGAGAAGCGCTACATCGTGGCGCCGAAGGACCTGACCCAGGGCATGCGCGTCGAGTCGGGAGTCGGTGCTGACATCAAGCCCGGCAACAACCTGCCGCTGCGCAACATCCCGGTCGGTACGACGATCCACTGTGTCGAGCTCCGCCCCGGTGGCGGCGCCAAGATGGCCCGCTCCGCTGGCAACAGCGCGCAGCTGGTCGCCCGTGAGGGTTCCCGCGCCACGCTGCGTCTGCCCTCGGGCGAGATGCGGTTCGTCGACGTGCGCTGCCGCGCCACCGTCGGTGAGGTCGGCAACGCCGAGCAGTCCAACATCAACTGGGGCAAGGCCGGCCGCATGCGCTGGAAGGGCAAGCGCCCGACCGTCCGCGGTGTCGTCATGAACCCGGTCGACCACCCGCACGGTGGTGGTGAGGGCAAGACGTCCGGTGGTCGTCACCCCGTCTCCCCGTGGGGCAAGCCCGAGGGCCGTACGCGCAAGCGCAAGGCCAGCGACTCCCAGATCATTCGCCGCCGCAAGTCCGGCAAGAACAAGCGCTGAAGGAACTGAAAGATGCCTCGCAGCCTCAAGAAGGGCCCCTTCATCGACGGCCACCTCCTCAAGAAGGTGGACGCCGAGAACGACAAGGGCACTCACAACGTCATCAAGACCTGGTCGCGCCGGTCCATGATCATCCCCTCGATGATCGGCCACACGATTGCGGTCCACGACGGGCGCAAGCACGTTCCGGTCTTCGTGTCTGACTCGATGGTCGGCCACAAGCTGGGCGAGTTCGCCCCGACCCGCACCTACCGCGGACACGTCAAGGAAGACCGAAAGGGGCGCCGTCGATGAGCACCACCGAGCGCCACCGCACGAGCGCGCGCCGGGAGTCGATCCTGGGCGACGAGCCGGGTGCCTACGCCTCCGCGCGTTACGTCCGGATCACCCCGATGAAGGCCCGTCGCGTCATCGACATGGTCCGCGGCCTGCCCGCTGACGATGCCCTGACCCTGCTGCAGTTCGCACCGCAGTCGGCGTCGACCACGATCTTCAAGGTGCTGCAGAGCGCCGTCGCGAACGCCGAGACCACCGAGGGCCTGCCCACGGGCGACCTGGTCGTCTCCGTGGCGCGTGTCGACGAGGGTCCGACGATGAAGCGCTGGCGTCCCCGTGCGCAGGGCCGGGCCACCCGGATCAACAAGCGCACCAGCCACATCACCATCGCGGTTCAGCCCGCCGACGTCGTCGAAGCGAAGACCAAGAAGGGGGCCAAGAAGTAATGGGCCAGAAGATCAACCCGAACGGCTTCCGCCTCGGCATCTCGACCGACCACAAGTCGCGTTGGTACGCCGACAAGCTGTACAAGGCCTACGTCGGAGAAGACGTCGCGATCCGCAAGCTGCTCAGCAAGGGCATGGAGCGGGCCGGTATCTCCAAGGTCGAGATCGAGCGCACCCGTGACCGGGTTCGCGTCGACATCCACACTGCGCGTCCCGGCATCGTCATCGGTCGCCGCGGCGCCGAGGCCGACCGGATCCGTGGCGAGCTCGAGAAGCTCACCGGCAAGCAGGTCCAGCTGAACATCCTCGAGGTCAAGAACCCCGAGATCGACGCTCAGCTCGTTGCCCAGGGTGTTGCCGAGCAGCTCTCCGGTCGCGTGCAGTTCCGTCGTGCGATGCGCAAGGCCATGCAGACCTCGATGCGTTCCGGTGCCAAGGGCATCCGGATCCAGTGCTCGGGTCGTCTCAACGGCGCCGAGATGTCGCGCACCGAGTTCTACCGCGAGGGTCGCGTTCCGCTGCACACGCTGCGTGCCGACATCGACTACGGCTTCTACGAGGCCAAGACCACCTTCGGCCGTATCGGCGTGAAGGTCTGGATCTACAAGGGCGAGGTTGCCGGCACACGTGCCGAGCGCCAGGCCCAGGCTGCTGCTCGCGCCGGTGTCCCCGGTCGCGGCGCTGGCCGTCCCACCCGTGGTGGTGAGCGTCCGACCCGTGGGTCGCGCGCCGACCGCCCGACTCGCTCCGAAGCGCCCTCTGACGCCGCTGCCGCCCCGGCCGCTGCTCCCGAGGCGGCTGCTGCGGAGCCGACCACCGGATCGGAGTCCTGAGCCATGTTGATGCCCCGTCGCGTCAAGCACCGCAAGCAGCACCACCCGAAGCGTCGCGGTGCTGCCAAGGGTGGCACGTCGCTCGCGTTCGGTGACTTCGGTATCCAGGCGATCGAAGGTCACTACGTGACCAACCGTCAGATCGAGTCCGCGCGTATTGCGATGACCCGTCACATCAAGCGTGGTGGAAAGGTGTGGATCAACATCTACCCCGACCGTCCGCTGACCAAGAAGCCGGCTGAGACCCGCATGGGTTCCGGTAAGGGCTCGCCCGAGTGGTGGGTCGCCAACGTCAAGCCCGGCCGTGTCATGTTCGAGCTGTCCGGTGTCTCGGAGGATGTCGCCCGCGAGGCGATGCGCCGGGCCATCCACAAGCTGCCCATGAAGTGCCGCTTCATCACGCGAGAGGCTGGTGAGTTCTGATGGCTATCAACGCCACTGCTGCTCACGAACTGGACGAGCTCAACGACGTCGACCTCGAGGCCAAGCTGCGCGAGGCCAAGGAGGAGCTGTTCAACCTGCGATTCCAGGCGGCCACCGGCCAGCTGGAGAGCCACGGACGGCTCCGTACGGTCAAGAAGGACATTGCCCGGATCTACACCGTGGTGCGCGAGCGCGAGCTCGGGATTCGTACCGCTCCGGGTGCCGAGGAGGAGAACTGATGGCTGAGCAGACTGAGCAGACCGACACCGCCCGCAACGCGCGCAAGACCCGCGAGGGCCTCGTGGTCAGCGACAAGATGGACAAGACCGTCGTCGTGACCGTCGAGGACCGCGTCAAGCACGCGCTCTACGGCAAGGTCATGCGGCGCACCAGCCGTCTGAAGGCGCACGACGAGCAGAACGACTGCGGCGTCGGCGACCGTGTCCTCATCATGGAAACCCGCCCGCTGTCTGCCACCAAGCGCTGGCGCGTGGTGGAGATCCTCGAGCGCGCGAAGTAAATCCGTTCGGCCAGGCTCGATCGCCTGTGAGCGATCGAGAACCGGCACGACAACCAGGAGAAATCGATGATTCAGCAGGAGTCGCGACTCAAGGTCGCCGACAACACCGGTGCGAAGGAAATCCTTTGCATCCGGGTGCTTGGCGGCTCCGGTCGTCGCTACGCCGGGATCGGTGACGTCATTGTCGCCACCGTCAAGGACGCCATTCCCGGCGGCAACGTGAAGAAGGGTGACGTCGTCAAGGCCGTCATCGTGCGCACCGTCAAGGAGCGCCGCCGCCCCGACGGTTCGTACATCCGTTTCGACGAGAACGCTGCGGTGATTCTCAAGAACGATGGCGAGCCCCGTGGAACCCGCATCTTCGGCCCCGTCGGCCGTGAGCTGCGAGAGAAGAAGTTCATGAAGATCATCTCGCTCGCGCCGGAGGTGCTGTGATGGGTGCCCGCAAGAAGGCGGAGCAGGTCCGCAAGAAGCCCAACCTGCATGTCAAGAAGGGCGACACCGTCAAGGTCATCGCCGGCAAGGACAAGGGCGCCGAAGGCAAGATCATCAAGGTGATCCGCGAGGACAGCCGCGTGATCGTCGAGGGTGTCAACCGGATCAAGAAGCACACCAAGGTCGTTGACCAGGGTGGGCGTTCGGGCAACACCGGCGGCATCATCACCACCGAGGCCCCGATCCACGTGTCCAACGTGATGCTCGTCGAGGGTGACGGCGTGACCCGGACCGGCAGCAAGCGGGTCGAGGTCACCAAGCGTCGCCCGGACGGCTCGGAGTACGCGTCGACGCGTAGCGTCCGTATCTCCCGCAAGACCGGGAAGGAAATCTGATGACGGAGTCCACCGACGTCGAGGTCGCCGAGAAGGTGTACCCGCGTCTCAAGACCAGGTACCGCGAGGAGATCCTCCCCGCCCTGCGTACCGAGTTCGAGATCGCCAACGTCATGCAGGTGCCCGGCCTGACCAAGATTGTGGTCAACATGGGTGTCGGCGAGGCCGCGCGTGACTCGAAGCTGATCGAGGGCGCGATCCGCGACCTCACCGCGATCACCGGCCAGAAGCCGTCGGTCACGAAGGCCCGCAAGTCGATCGCCCAGTTCAAGCTGCGTGAGGGCATGCCGATCGGCACGCACGTCACGCTGCGCGGCGACCGCATGTGGGAGTTCCTCGACCGCCTGCTCTCGCTGGCGCTGCCCCGTATCCGCGACTTCCGGGGCCTCTCGCCCAAGCAGTTCGACGGCCGTGGCAACTACACGTTCGGTCTGACCGAGCAGGTCATGTTCCACGAGATCGACCAGGACAAGGTCGACCGTCAGCGGGGCATGGACATCACCATCGTCACCACGGCGACCAACGACGAGCAGGGACGGGCGCTGCTCAAGCACCTCGGCTTCCCGTTCAAGGAGAACTGACATGGCGAAGACTGCGCTCAAGGTCAAGGCCGCTCGCAAGCCCAAGTTCGCTGTCCGCGGTTACACCCGCTGCCAGCGCTGTGGCCGCCCGAAGTCGGTCTACCGCAAGTTCGGCCTGTGCCGGATCTGCCTGCGGGAGATGGCCCACCGCGGCGAACTGCCCGGCGTCACCAAGTCCTCTTGGTGAGCTGAGACCACATCATCACAACGTTGCAGGTCCGCCCGCCGCTTGAGCTGACGGAAACCGCAGCAGAAGGAAACACACATCATGACGATGACTGACCCGATCGCAGACATGCTCACGCGTCTGCGCAACGCCAACCAGGCGTACCACGATGCGGTGACCATGCCGTACAGCAAGCTCAAGGAAGGCGTCGCGGAGATCCTCCGCCAGGAGGGGTACATCACCTCCTTCGCCGTTGCCGACAACGAGAACGGCGTCGGCAAGCTGCTGACCGTCACCCTCAAGTACGGCCGCAACCGCGAGCGCTCGATCGCCGGCGTCCGCCGGATCAGCAAGCCCGGCCTCCGGGTGTACGCCAAGCACACCGGCCTCCCGAAGGTCCTCGGTGGCCTCGGCGTCGCGATCATCTCGACCAGCCAGGGCCTGCTGACTGACCGTCAGGCCAACCAGAAGGGCGTGGGTGGGGAAGTCCTCGCCTACGTCTGGTGACCAGGGAAAGTTAGGAGAGAGAAACTATGTCGCGCATCGGCAAGCTCCCCGTCCCGGTCCCCGCGGGCGTCAATGTCCAGATCGACGGCGCCACCGTGAACGTCCAGGGCCCCAAGGGCAGCCTGAGCCACACGGTGATCGCCCCGATCACCGTCCAGCAGGGTGAGGGCGTCCTCGACGTCATCCGCCCCGACGACGAGCGGTTGTCCAAGGCCTACCACGGTCTGTCCCGGACGCTCATCAACAACATGGTCGTCGGTGTCACCGAGGGCTACGAGAAGAAGCTCGAGATCGTCGGCGTGGGTTACCGCGTCATCTCGAAGGGCCCGACCCAGCTGGAGTTCCAGCTCGGTTACTCCCACGTGATCATCTTTGACGCTCCGGAAGGCATCACCTTCGTGGTGGAGAGCCCCACCAAGCTCTCAGTGGTCGGAATCGACAAGCAGTTGGTCGGCGAGGTTGCCGCCAACATCCGCAAGCTTCGCAAGCCCGAGCCGTACAAGGGCAAGGGTGTCCGGTACTCCGGCGAACACGTCCGCCGCAAGGTCGGAAAGGCTGGTAAGTGACATGGCGATCACTCTGAAGCACCAGCGGAACCTCTCTGCGCGCGCATCCTCACGGTTGCGTCGCCAGATCCGGGGCCGCAAGAAGATTTCCGGCACTGCCGCGCGTCCGCGCCTGGTGGTCACCCGGTCGACGAAGCACATCACCGCCCAGGTCGTCGACGACCTGGTCGGAAAGACCCTGGCCTCTGCCTCGACCCTCGAGGGCGACCTGCGTTCCCTCGCGGGCGACAAGACGGCCAAGGCCAAGAAGGTCGGCGAGCTTGTCGCCGCCCGCGCCAAGGAACTCGGCGTTGAGTCGGTCGTCTTCGACCGGTCCGGCAACAAGTATCACGGCCGCATCGCGGCCCTGGCTGATGGCGCCCGCGAGGGCGGCCTGACCTTCTGACCGCGAACAGGACTGAGGAGAAATCATGAGCGGACCCCAGCGCGGACAGCGTTCGGGCGGCGACCGTGGCGGCCGTGGCGGTCGCGACGGCGGCCGTGGCGGCGCCGACAAGAGCCAGTACGTCGAGCGCGTCGTTGCCATCAACCGCGTCGCCAAGGTCGTGAAGGGTGGTCGTCGCTTCAGCTTCACCGCCCTCGTGGTCGTCGGTGACGGTGACGGTTTGGTCGGCGTCGGCTACGGCAAGGCCAAGGAAGTTCCCGCGGCGATCGCCAAGGGTGTCGAGGAGGCGAAGAAGAACTTCTTCCGCGTCCCCCGCATCCAGGGCACGATCCCGCACCCGGTTCAGGGCGAGAAGGCTGCCGGCGTGGTGTTCCTGCGTCCGGCCGCCCCCGGTACCGGTGTCATCGCCGGTGGTCCGGTGCGCGCCGTCCTGGAGTGCGCCGGCATCCACGACGTCCTCAGCAAGTCGCTGGGTTCGTCGAACCAGATCAACATCGTGCACGCCACGGTTGCGGCCCTCCAGCTCCTGGAGATGCCCGAGACCGTTGCCGCGCGTCGTGGTCTGCCCGTCGAGCACGTCGCCCCGGCGGCGCTGCTCAAGGCTCAGGCCGAGGGCGAGGCCACTGCGGCCGCGGCCAAGACCTCTGCACCTGAGGCGGTGACGGCCTGATGGCACAGCTGAAGGTCCAGCAGACCAAGTCGAAGATCGGCGCCAAGTTCAACCAGCGTGAGACGCTGCGGAGCCTTGGCCTCAAGCGGATCGGCGACGTCGTGATCAAGGAGGACCGTCCCGAGATCCGGGGCATGGTCCACACCGTCCGTCACATGGTGACGGTCGAGGTCGTCGGAGGCGAGTGACAATGACCCCGCTCAAGTTGCACCACCTGCGCCCCGCGCCGGGTGCCAAGACTGCCAAGACCCGTGTTGGTCGTGGTGAAGGATCCAAGGGCAAGACCTCGGGTCGTGGTACCAAGGGCACCAAGGCCCGTTACCAGGTCCCGGTCGCGTTCGAGGGTGGGCAGATGCCCATCCACATGCGGCTCCCGAAGCTTCGCGGCTTCCGGAACCCGTTCAAGGTGACCTTCCAGGTCGTCAACCTCGACAAGATCAGCGCGCTGTTCCCCGAGGGTGGCGACGTCACCCCGGAGACGCTCGTTGCACGGGGCGCGGTCCGCAAGGGCCTGCCCGTCAAGGTGCTCGGCCAGGGTGAGCTCACGGTCAAGGTCACGGTGAGCGCTGACGCGTTCTCCACCTCGGCCAAGGACAAGATCGAGAGCGCCGGCGGGACCGTCACGGTTCTGTGATGACGCTGCAAGGGGCGCGGTGACCTCCCGAGGTCTCCGCGCCCTTTGCGCTTCTCCTGCACGTCCCCGGAACTTCCCCGGCACCCCCTCGGGGGGTGCGGAACCCCCTGTTAGGCTTCCCGCTGGCCACAAGGCCAGGAGCAAGAGAAGAGGACCCGAGTGCTCAGCGCGTTCGTGAACGCCTTCCGGACCCCGGACCTTCGGCGCAAGCTGTTGTTCGTCCTGATGATCATTGTGATCTTCCGGGCCGGCTCGCAGATCCCCGCCCCCGGCGTCAATGTCGCCAACGTCGAGAAGTGCATCGACGTCGTCCAGGAGGGCAGCAACGCCAGCCTGTACAGCCTGGTGAACCTCTTCTCCGGTGGAGCACTGCTCCAGCTCACGATCTTCGCGCTGGGCATCATGCCCTACATCACCGCGAGCATCATCTTGCAGCTGCTCGTCGTCGTGATCCCGCGCCTCGAGGCCCTCAAGAAGGAGGGTCAGGCCGGTCAGACGAAGATCACGCAGTACACGCGGTACCTCACGCTCGGCCTCGCCGTGCTGCAGGCGACGGGCATCGTCGCGCTCGCGCGCACCGGCAACCTCCTCCAGGGCTGTGACAACACGCTCTATCCGTTGTTGCACAGCGACAACACCAAGACCTTCCTCGTCCTGGTCGTCACCATGACCGCGGGCACCGCGGTGATCATGTGGCTCGGCGAGCTGATCACCGAGCGCGGCGTCGGCAACGGCATGTCGATCCTGATCTTCACCCAGGTCGTCGCGACCTTCCCGGCCGGACTCTGGGCCGTGAAGATCAGCCAGGGCTGGTGGACCTTCGCGATCGTGGTGATCATCGGTCTCGTGATCGTGGCCGCGGTCATCTTCATCGAACAGGCGCAGCGCCGGATCCCGGTGCAGTACGCCCGCCGGATGGTCGGCCGCAAGATGTTCGGCGGCAGCTCCACCTACATCCCGCTCAAGGTGAACCAGGCCGGCATCATCCCGGTCATCTTCGCCTCGTCGCTGCTCTACCTGCCGGCGATGGCGGTCCAGTTCAACCAGGAGAACCCGAACCAGATCATCCGGTGGGTCAACGAGTACCTCGTCGACCAGGGCCACCCCGTGCACATGGCGGCGTACTTCCTGCTCATCATCTTCTTCACCTACTTCTACGTGTCGATCACCTTCAACCCGCAAGAGGTGGCCGACAACATGAAGAAGTACGGCGGCTTCATCCCCGGGATCCGGGCGGGCAAGCCGACGCAGGACTACCTGTCCTACGTTCTGTCCCGCATCACGTTGCCGGGCGCTCTCTACCTGGGTCTGATCTCGCTCGTGCCGCTGATCGCGTTCGTGCTGATTGACGCCAACCAGAACTTCCCGTTCGGTGGTACCTCCATTCTGATCATGGTCGGTGTCGCCCTCGATACGGTGAAGCAGATCGAGAGCCAGCTCCAGCAGCGCAACTATGAAGGATTCTTGCGTTGAGGCTTCTGATCATGGGTCCCCCCGGGGCCGGCAAGGGCACGCAGGCCACGGCGGTCGCTGAGCACTTCGGTGTTCCGGCCATCTCGACCGGCGACATCTTCCGCGCCAACGTCGCGCAGGGCACCCCGCTGGGTGTCGAGGCGCAGCGCTACATGGACGCCGGGGAGTACGTGCCCGACGAGATCACCAACAAGATGGTCCGCAACCGGATCGCCGACCCGGACGCCGACGCCGGCTTCCTGCTCGACGGGTACCCGCGCACGCTGGCCCAGGTCACCGAGCTCGACGGGATGATCGAGGCGACGGGCCACAAGCTCGACGCCGTCCTCGTGCTCACGGTGGACCAGGAGGCCGTGATCGGCCGCCTGCTCAAGCGCGCCGAGATCGAGGGTCGCGCCGACGACAACGAGGACGTCATTCGACGCCGCCTCGAGGTCTACGGCGAGGAGACCGAGCCGCTCATCGCGTCCTACAGCGAGCGTGGCCTGGTCGTCTCCGTCGACGGCATGGGCGAGGTCGACGAAGTCCAGCAGCGCATCTTCGCTGCGCTGGACGACATCGACCAGAGCTGAACCTGTCCGCGTGCTCTTCGACCACCGGATCGAGATCAAGACTCCCGATCAGGTCCGGGCGATGCGTGTGGCCGGCCTCGTGGTCGGCCGCACCCTGAGCCTGCTGCGTGACTCCGTACGACCGGGCGTCACGACGGCCGAGCTCGACGCGCTCGCGGAGCAGAGCATCCGCCAGCAGGGCGGGATCCCGTCGTTCCTCGGGTACGGCGTCCCGCCGTTCCCGGCGAGCATCTGCACGTCGGTGAACGACGAGGTCGTCCACGGCATCCCGGGCGACCGGGTGCTGGTCGAGGGCGACGCGATCTCCATCGACTGCGGTGCGATCGTCCAGGGCTGGCACGGCGACGCCGCCATCACGGTCGCCGTCGGAGAGGTCCGTCCCGAGGTCGCGACCCTGATGGACGTCACCGAGGAGTCCCTGTGGCGCGGCCTTGCCGCCGCCCGCATCGGTGGCCGGGTGGGCGACATCTCGGCCGCGGTCGAGTCCTACGTGCTGAGCCGGGGCAACTACGGCATCGTCGACGGCTACACCGGCCATGGCATCGGCACCGAGATGCACATGGAGCCGGACGTGCCCAACCGCGGTCGGGCCGGCCGTGGTCCGCGCCTGAAGCAGGGCACGGCGCTGGCCGTCGAGCCGATGATCACCCTCGGCACCGATGACACCGACATCGCTGACGACGAGTGGACGGTGGTCACCTCGGACGGCCGGTGGGCAGCCCACTACGAGCACACCTTCGCCCTCACCGCTTCCGGCGTGTGGGTGCTGACCGCCGAGGACGGCGGCCGGTCCCGCCTCGAGGCGCTCGGCGTCCCGTTCGGCGGCGAGGACTAGGCTGGATCCATGGCGCGGGACCCGATCACACCTGCGGCCCTCGCCGCCCGGCCCTTCCTCTTCGCCTCCGGCGAGGAGGCGTACGTCGCCAGCCGGGTGGTGCACACGTGGACCACGCCCGACGGGGCTGATGTCGGGTGGGCCGACGAGGTCGTCGCGGCCCTGGCGCCGGGGGAGCGGGCGCTGTGCGCCTTGTCCTTCGCTGCCGGAGCGCCCGGCCTTGCGCACCAGGTGGTCGGAGCCGAGCACGCGTTGCAGCGGCCGACGGTTCCGCTGGCGGTGGACCGGACGTACCAGGTCACCGAGTTCCCGACGGCCGACGAGTACGCCCGGATGGTCGAGACGGCGCTGACCAAGATCGCGGACGGCTCGCTCCACAAGGTGGTGCTCGGTCGCTGCCTCGACGTGATCAGTTCGCCGCCGCTGGTGCCGGCCGAGATCATCGACCGCCTGTTGCAGACGCGACCCGGGCGCTATGTCTTCAGCGTTCCGCTGGTGAGCGACGATGCGGCCCCGGCCGATGGCCCGATCCTGGTCGGAGCCAGCCCGGAGCTCCTGGTCCGTCGTGACGGCCTGGACATCTCCTGCACGCCGCTGGCCGGTTCGGTACCCCGCTCTGCCGACGCAGCCGAGGACGCGGCGCGAGCCGCAGGCCTGCGGGAGTCGGCCAAGGACCTCGCCGAGCATGCCTTCGTCGTCGAGGCGATCGTGCACGCCCTCAAGGACGTGTGCGTCGAGATCGAGTACCCCGCCACCCCCGAGCTGCTCTCGACCGACACCGTCTGGCACCTCGCCACGCCGATCCGGGCCCGCCTCGCGGTCGGTGCCGACGGCCCCAGCGCGTTGCGCCTCGCCCAGCTCCTGCACCCCACGCCTGCCGTGGGCGGCGTACCCACGGCTGCTGCCAACGCCGTGATCGCCGACCTCGAGGGCGACCTGCGCGACTGGTTCGCTGGTTGTGTCGGCTGGGTCGACGGCAACGGAGACGGCGAGTTCGCCGTGACCATCCGCGCTGCCGTCATCGACGGCGACCGGTTGCGCCTGTTCGCCGGGGCGGGCATCGTGGCGGGGTCAGACCCCGCTTCCGAGGTGCGCGAGACCGGCGCCAAGCTCGCCACCATGGCAAGGGTCAGCGGTCTCGTAGTCGATTAGTGCTGCGCCCGACCACCATGGGAGGATCGGTCCACTTGAGGGGAGTATTCCTTCGCTGCGGGCTCGTCATCACGATCGAACGTCGCCGTTCGATCCGGTCCCGTGGGTTGTCCCACCAGCGTGCTGGTGGGGGCAGCGGAAGAGACCTCGGGCGATCTAGTTGACCGCTCCAGCCCCCTGAAAGAGGACTGTTTCCATGGACGTGACCACCCTCGAGTGGACCATCACGATCGCCGCCACCATCGGTGTCCTGCTCTTCGACATCGTTGTGATCGCGCGCGATCCCCACGAGCCCACGATGAAGGAATGCGCGATCGCGCTGTCCTTCTACATCGGCGCCGCGCTGGCCTTCGGCCTGTTCGTCTGGCTCCACCACGGCCACGACTACGGCATCGAGTTCTACACCGGTTGGTTGACCGAGTACTCCCTGTCGATCGACAACCTGTTCGTCTTCATCATCTTGATGGCGGCCCTCAAGGTCCCGCGGAAATACCAGCAGGAGGCGCTGCTCGTCGGCATCGTGCTGGCTTTGATCTTCCGCGGCATCTTCATCGCGCTGGGCTACACGCTGATCGAGAACTTCAGCTGGGTCTTCTACATCTTCGGTGCGTTCCTGGTCTACACCGCCTTCAAGCTGGTCAAGTCCTACGGCAGCCACGAGGACGAGCACCCCGAGGACAACGCCGTCGTCAGCTTCGCCCGCAAGCACCTCAACGTCGGCGACGAGTACCACGGCCTGCGCCTCTGGTACACGAAGAACGGCGTTCGCTTCGTGTCGCCGATCCTGATCGTCATCATCGCGCTCGGTGTCACCGACATCCTGTTCGCGCTGGACTCGATCCCCGCGATCTTCGGCATCACCCAGGAGCCGTACCTCGTGTTCACGGCCAACGTGTTCGCGCTGATGGGCCTGCGCCAGCTGTACTTCCTGCTCGGCGGCCTGCTGCAGAAGCTCGTCTACCTGTCGCTCGGCCTGGCGTTCATCCTCGCCTTCATCGGCGTCAAGCTGGTCCTGCACGCGTTGCACGAGAACGAGCTGTCGTTCATCAACGACGGTCACGGCGTGCACGGTGCGCCGGAGATCTCGTCGCTGTTCAGCCTCGGGGTCATCATCGTGACGCTCATCGTCACCGGAGTCGCGAGCCTGTGGCGTGCGAGCCGGGACGAGCAGGCCGGAGTCACCGTTCCCGCGGTGGCCGAGGACGTCGACGACACGACCGGGCCCGACTGGCGCTGACGGTTTGCCTGGCTGGCGTCGCGACATCCACTAGGGTTGCGTGACGTCAGCCTGCTCCCGCAACCGACCGACGAGGACTCCGTGGACCGACTCCAGGTGCAGTGGTCCGGTACCACCCGGACCTTTGATGGTCCGCGGGTCGTCATCGGCCGTGAGCTCGACTGCGACGTACCCGTCACCGACGGCCGCGCCTCGCGCCACCACGCCGTCATCCAGGTCGAGAACGGCGCCTGGGTGGTCGTCGACTCGAGCAGCAACGGGACCTTCGTCGCCGGCGAGCGGATCACGCGGCTGCCGTTGCGGGGCGGTCCGGTCAGCCTGCACATGGGCGGTCCCGCGGGCGAGGCCGTCGTCGTGACCGTCCTCGTGGGCCAGTACGGCGGCCCGTCGGCCCATCAGGCGCCGCCGGTCCAGCACCAGGCACCACCGCCGTACCAGCCGCCGACGCCGTCCTCCCGGCCCGTGCCGACCCCCCAGCCCAACGCACAGCCGACGCCGCAACCGACGCCCCAGCCCGAACAGCTCGGCGGCGAGTTCTGGAAGAACCTGCCGCCGCCGCAGGTGCCGGCCAGCGGTGCGCCGGTGGACGCCTGGCGTCCGGTGGGCGTGCTGCCCCCGGGACAGCTCCCGCACGGGCACTCCGTGGTCCTGCCTGCCCAGGTGCAGGCCGGTCGCTCCCTGAGCATCGGCCGCGACCACGCCAACGACATCGTGCTCGACGACGCACTCGTCAGCCGGCGCCATGCGCGTCTCGATCCGCCGACGGCGACGAGCCTGGCGGTGCTGCACGACCTGGGTTCGTTCAACGGGACCTTCGTCAACGGCCACCGCCTGCAGGGCGCCGTCCAGCTCCCCGTCGGGTCCGAGGTCATCGTCGGGAACCAGACCTTCCGCTGGGACGGCCACCAGCTGGTCGCCTCGGCGACCGCCCACGAGTTCACGCTGTACGCCGACGGCCTCACCCAGGTCGTCGCCGGGGGCAAGCGGCTGATCGAGAACATCTCGTTCAAGCTCGAGCCGCGCAGCCTGACGGCCGTCATCGGCCCGTCGGGTGCCGGCAAGTCCACCTTGCTGGGCGCGCTGACCGGCCTCAAGCCCGCCAGCCACGGCCGGGTCATCTGGCAGGGCCACGACCTCTACCAGCACTACGACCAGCTGCGCTTCCAGATCGGCCTCGTGCCGCAGCAGGACATCCTGCACCCGCAGCTCAAGGTGCGACAGGGCCTGCGGTTCGCGGCCCAGCTCCGGCTCCCGCCGGACACCACGGCGCAGGAGTGGGACGCCCGCGTCAACCACGTCGCGCACCAGCTCCAGCTGGTGCAGCGGATGGAGAACCGCATCGGCACCCAGCTCTCGGGCGGTCAGCGCAAGCGGGTCTCCATCGCGACCGAGCTGCTCACGGCGCCGCCGCTGTTGTTCCTCGACGAGCCGACGTCGGGCCTCGACCCCGGCCTGGACCTCGAAGTCATGCGCCAGCTGCGCAGCCTCGCCGACGACGGTCGTGTCGTGATGGTGGTGACCCACTCGGTGCTCGCGCTCGACGTGTGCGACAACGTCCTGGTCCTCGCGCCGGGCGGCCGGATCGCCTACTTCGGCCCGCCGGCCGGCGTACTCGCACACTTCGGGAAGACCAACTACCCCGAGGTCTTCGACCTGCTCGACGACCCCGACCTGTGGAGCCGGATCCCGGTGCCGCAGCACGCGGTCGACACCTCGTCGGTCCCGCGTCAGTCCCATGCCGGTTCGGTGCCGGCCCCGCCGCGCCAGTCGGTGGCGCGCCAGCTGTCGACGTTGATCAAGCGCAACCTGGCGGTCGTCTTCGCCGACAAGCTGCTGCTCGGCATGTTGATCCTGCTGCCCCTGATCCTCGGCGGCCTCAGCCGGCTGGTGCCGGGCAGCAACGGCCTCTCCCTCGACGTGACCCGCCGGGAGCGCACCCTTCCCGACGGCACGGTGGTCGAGTCCTTCGCGACCGGCGAGGCCTCCCAACGGTTGATCGTGCTGATCGTCGCGGCGTGCCTGATGGGCACGGCGCTGGCGATTCGCGAGCTGGTGGGGGAGCGCCCGATCTTCAAGCGCGAGTACGCCGTCGGCCTCTCGCCGGGCGTCTACTTCATCAGCAAGGTGCTGGTCCTCGGGACCGCCGGCTTCGTCCAGGGCCTCCTCGTCACGTTCCTCGCGACGGTCGGCCTGCCGGGCGCGGACGGCGACATCGGCACCTTGCGGGTCGCCATCGCGATCGCGTCCCTGACCTTCACGATGGTCGTCATCGGCCTGGCACTGTCCGCGGTGGTGACCAGCACGGAGCAGACGATGCCCGCGCTGGTCGGCATGGTCATGGTCCAGTTGGTGCTCTCGGGTGCGCTCTTCGAGATCGCCGGCCGCGTCCTGCTCGAGCAGATCGCCTGGCTGTCCCCGTCGCGCTGGGGGTATGCCGCCGCGGCTTCCGCGATGGACTTCACGCGGGAGACCGAGGGGACCGACAAGGAGGACTGGATCGCCCTCGGCGGTGGCGGTCACTACCTGATGGACCTGATGGTGCTCGGGGTGTTGTGCCTGCTCGCGCTCGGCGCCGGTCTGCTGCTCGCCAAGCGCAGCGCCACGTCGGACGACTGAGGGAATGTCCGGGGCGTCGTACGCCTTGGGTCAGGGATGACAACCTCCGGCCCCCACCTCTCCGTCCTGGACCTCGTGCCGGTCCGCAGCGACCAGTCGACGGGCGACGCGGTCGCCGCCACGCTGTCCCTGGCGCGCACGGCCGACGACCTCGGCTACCGCCGCTTCTGGATCGCCGAGCACCACAACATGCCGGCCGTCGCCGCGACCAACCCGGCGGTGCTGATCGGCCTGATCGCCTCGGTGACCGACCGGATCCGGGTCGGCTCCGGGGGAGTGATGCTCCCGAACCACGCTCCGTTGGTCGTGGCAGAGCAGTTCGCGCTGCTCGAGGCGACGTTCCCGGGACGGATCGACCTGGGCATCGGACGAGCACCCGGCACCGACCCGGTGACGAGCTGGGCGTTGCGCCACGGCGCCGGCGGTGTCACGGACGAGGCGGTCTCCCGCTTCCCGGAGTACGTCGACAACGTGCTCGCCATGATGGAACCGGCCGGCGTGGGCCTGGCCCTGCGCGGGCGCGAGCACGTGCTGAAGGCGACGCCGGCGGCCACGTCGGTGCCCGAGATCTGGTTGCTCGGCTCCTCCGACTACTCCGCCCAGCTCGCCGCGGCCAAGGGCCGGCCCTACGTCTTCGCCCACCACTTCAGCGGCTCGGGGACCAAGGAGGCGCTGGCGCTGTACCGCTCGACCTTCCAGCCGTCCGCCACGCTGGCCGAGCCGCGCACCTTCCTCACCGTGAACGCCTCGGTCGCGCCCACGGCCGAGGAGGCCGAGCGACTCGCGCTGCCGCAGCTGCTCCAGATGGCGGCGCTGCGCACGGGCCGGCCGCTGGCCGCCCAGCGCGTGGTCGAGGACGCCGAGCTGATCGTCGAGGCGGGCCTGCCGGGCGGCCACCAGGAGCTGATCGACGCCATGCGCAGCCGCTGGGTGATCGGTGACCCCTCGTCGGCCCGCGCGGCGCTGGAATCGCTCGCGGCGACGTACGACGTCGACGAAGTGATGGTGAACCCGGTCGGGGGTGCCTTCGCCGGGGGTGACCCGCGGTCCGCAGCGGCGCGCGAGCAGACCCTGGCCCTGCTCGCCGGCTGACCCCCGAGGGCTCGCAGATTGGGTGTTCACGGGTCGGAATGCATAAACTGGCGTGTCGGTCCAACGTGGGTTCGTGTGTGGTGCACAACTCGCGAGGTCCACTCTCGTTTCACCCGCTCCTCAGGCGTGCCCTGGGGTCCGGGACACGGGAGAGGTTCCCGGGCCACCGGTAGACAACTGTTCCCAACAAGATTGTGAGACATGGCCAAGAAGGAAGGCGTCATCGAGATGGAGGGCTCCGTCGTGGAGGCCCTTCCGAACGCCATGTTCCGCGTGGAGTTGAGCAACGGCCACAAGGTCCTCGCTCACATCAGCGGAAAGATGCGCCAGCACTACATCCGGATCCTCCCCGAGGACCGCGTGGTGGTGGAGCTCTCGCCGTACGACCTCTCCCGTGGACGGATCGTCTACCGCTACAAGTGAGCCACCGGCTCACCGTTACCGCCACTAGCTAGAAAGGGCTGACATGAAGGTCAACCCGAGCGTGAAGCCGATGTGTGACAAGTGCAAGGTGATTCGTCGCCACGGCCGCGTCATGGTCATCTGCGAGAACCCGCGTCACAAGCAGCGCCAGGGCTGAGCCAGCCCCAGCGCGACCCACAACTGAATACACCTCAATCAACGTGATCGCTTAGTCGCTGGCAACAGCGGCGAACCACCTCCGGAGCGGATGGCCGGAGCTGGGGGAGAACCCCCAGACGCATCACGACCACACCACCGTGAATTCCAAGGAGAACGCCTTTCATGGCACGCCTCGTCGGAGTCGACCTCCCGCGCGACAAGCGCATCGAGATCGCACTCACCTACATCTACGGCATTGGCCGTACCCGCTCCCAGCAGCTGCTGGAGGTCACGGGCGTCAGCCCCAACCTCCGTGTGCACGAGCTCGGAGATGAAGAGCTGGTCAAGCTCCGCGACGCCATCGACGCCGCGGGCATCAAGATCGAGGGTGACCTCCGTCGTGAGGTCCAGGCCGACATTCGTCGCAAGATCGAGATCGGCAGCTACCAGGGTCGTCGTCACCGCATGGGCCTTCCGGTCCGCGGACAGCGCACCAAGACCAACGCTCGTACCCGCAAGGGCCCGAAGCGCACGGTTGCCGGCAAGAAGAAGGCCAAGTGATCGATCGCCTCGTGCGATCTCACTGCCTCAGACCAGCTTCGACAAGGAGAAAATAGATGCCTCCCAAGGCTCGCGCGGGCGCCAAGAAGGTGCGCCGCAAGGAAAAGAAGAACGTCGCTCAGGGCGAAGCCCACATCAAGAGCACGTTCAACAACACGATCGTCACGATCACCGACCCCACGGGTGCGGTCATCTCGTGGGCCTCTGCCGGCACCGTCGGCTTCAAGGGCTCGCGCAAGTCCACGCCGTACGCCGCTCAGATGGCTGCTGAAGCCGCTGGCCGTCGGGCGATGGAGCACGGCATGAAGAAGATCGACGTCTTCGTCAAGGGTCCGGGTTCGGGCCGCGAGACGGCGATTCGCTCGCTGGGTGCGATCGGCCTCGAGGTCGGCACCATCCAGGACGTGACCCCCGCCCCCCACAACGGCTGCCGCCCGCCCAAGCGCCGCCGCGTCTGAGATTAGGAGCGTAGAGACATGGCCCGTTACACCGGACCCCTGACCAAGAAGTCCCGCCGCCTCGGCGTGGACCTCGTCGGCGGCGACGCCGCATTCGAGAAGCGTCCTTACCCTCCCGGCCAGCACGGCCGCGCGCGGATCAAGGAGAGCGAGTACCGCAACCAGCTGCAGGAGAAGCAGAAGGCGCGCTACACGTACGGCATCCTCGAGAAGCAGTTCCACAAGTACTACGTCGAGGCAGCTCGTCGCCAGGGCAAGACCGGCGACAACCTCATCACGCTGCTCGAGTGCCGCCTGGACAACGTGATCTACCGTGCCGGCTTCGCCCGCACGCGTCGTCACGCCCGCCAGCTGGTCAACCACGGCCACTTCACGGTCAACGGCAAGAAGGTCGACATCCCGTCCTTCCAGGTCACCCAGTACGACATCATCGACGTGCGCGAGAAGTCGCTCGAGATGACGCCGTTCATCGTGGCCCGCGAGACCCACGGCGAGCGGATCGTTCCGGCGTGGCTCGAGGCCGTTCCGAGCCGCATGCGGATCCTGGTGCACTCGGTGCCCGTCCGTGAGCAGATCGACCTGCCCGTTCAGGAACAGCTCATCGTGGAGTACTACTCCAAGAAGTGATCATGCGTGCTCCGGCCCGTCGCTCCCTCGGGAGCGCGGGTCGGGGCAACATGCGTTGCACGTCCCCTTCTCCATCCGCACCACATCTGGATCCTCATATAGCGGTCGATCCGGAAAGGAACGAAACAAGTGCTTATCGCACAGCGCCCCACCCTGTCGGAGGAGACTGTCGACCAGTTCCGGTCGCGCTTCGTCATCGAGCCCCTCGAGCCCGGCTTCGGCTACACGCTCGGCAACTCGCTGCGTCGTACTCTCCTTTCCTCGATCCCCGGTGCCTCGGTCACGAGCATCAAGGTCGACGGGGTCCTCCACGAGTTCTCGACCATCGAGGGCGTCAAGGAAGACCTCACCGAGATCATCCTCAACCTGAAGGGCCTGGTCGTCTCCTCGGAGCACGACGAGCCCGTCACCATGTACCTCCGCAAGTCGGGTGCCGGTGACGTCACCGGTGCCGACATCGCGCCCCCGGCCGGTGTCGAGGTCCACAACCCGGAGCTGAAGCTGGCGACCCTGGGCGACAACGGCAAGCTCGAGCTCGAGCTCGTCGTCGAGCGTGGCCGCGGCTACGTCTCCGCCGTCCAGAACAAGGGCGCCGACAACGAGATCGGCCGGATCCCGGTCGACTCGATCTACAGCCCCGTGCTGAAGGTGACCTACAAGGTCGAGGCCACCCGTGTCGAGCAGCGCACCGACTTCGACAAGCTCGTCATCGACGTCGAGACCAAGCCGTCCATCCTGCCCCGCGACGCCATCGCGTCGGCCGGCAAGACGCTGGTCGAGCTCTTCGGCCTGGCCCGTGAGCTCAACGTCGAGGCCGAGGGCATCGACATCGGCCCCTCGCCCGTGGACGAGCAGCTCGCCGCTGACCTCGCCCTCCCGGTCGAGGACCTGCAGCTGACCGTCCGGTCCTACAACTGCCTCAAGCGCGAGGGCGTCCACACCGTGGGCGAGCTCATCAGCCGCTCGGAGCAGGACCTGCTGGACATCCGCAACTTCGGTGCGAAGTCCATCGACGAGGTCAAGGCCAAGCTGCACGAGATGGGTCTGTCCCTCAAGGACAGCGCCCCGGGCTTCGACCCCTCGGCTGCGCTCGCCAACTACAGCGACGATGACGACGACGAGTCGTTCGTCGAGGACGAGCAGTTCTGAGTTGATGGTGCGAGCGTGTCGCCATCGGTGATCGCCACCCGGGCCTCCGGCCCGAGGGCGACCACCGAGCGGCTTCGCCGCAGGCGACACGCTGCCGCACCGCAGTCGAGCAGATCTGGACCACAGATTGCTTGGCGGCAAGACAAGACAACACCCCGGTACCTCAAACGGCCGGACCTATCACCCGGTACCTGACACGGCCGGGGAGAAACGAGAGAAGCAATGCCCAAGCCCAAGAAGGGTCCCCGCCTCGGCGGCAGCTCGGCGCACCAGCGCCTCATCCTCGCGAACCTCGCCACCGCTCTCTTCGAGCACGGCAAGATCACGACGACCGAGGCCAAGGCCCGCACCCTGCGGCCCTACGCCGAGAAGCTGATCACCAAGGCGAAGAAGGCCCACGCTGGCGAGAACCCGCTGCACCAGCGTCGCGAGGTCCTCAAGACCATCCGCGACAAGGGTGTCGTGCACTCGCTGTTCGAGGACATCGCTCCGACGTTCGCCGAGCGTCCGGGTGGCTACACCCGGATCACGAAGATCGGTCCGCGCCAGGGCGACAACGCGCCCATGGCCGTGATCGAGCTCGTGACCGAGGCGTTCACGCCGTCTGCTCCGAAGGCCCCCAAGGCCGAGCCCGCCGTCGAGGCTGCTCCGGTCGAAGAGGTCGTCGAGGTCGAGGAGACCGCTGAGGTCGAGGCGCCCGAGGCTGCTGAGGAGACCACTGAGGTCGAGGCTGAGGTCGAGGCTGCCGAGGAGACCCCCGAGGACTCCGAGAAGGCCTGATCTGCAACACCTGGCTGGCCCGGCTCGTTCCACACGAGCCGGGCCAGTGCATTTTTCCGGATTCGGGTGCCTGCCCGGGCGCCGATAGACTGGGACCATGAGCATCGACCTGGGGACCCCTCGCCTGATCGAGGACGGCCAGCGCGAGGTGCTGCTGGCAGCGCCCCGCGGTTACTGCGCCGGTGTCGATCGCGCGGTCGTGACCGTCGAGCAGGCGCTCGACCTCTACGGCTCGCCCGTCTACGTGCGCAAGCAGATCGTCCACAACAAGCACGTGGTGGCCAACCTCGAGGCGCGCGGCGCGATCTTCGTCGAGGAGCTCGACGAGGTCCCTGCGGGCGCCACCGTCGTCTTCTCGGCCCACGGTGTCTCGCCCGCCGTCGTCAACGAGGCGGCTGAGCGGTCCCTGAAGACCATCGACGCAACGTGTCCGCTGGTCACGAAGGTGCACCGCGAGGCCGTTCGATTCGCGGCCGACGGCTACACCATCCTGCTCATCGGACACGCTGGGCACGAGGAGGTGGAGGGCACCGCCGGGGAGGCACCCGAGCAGACCGTCCTCGTCGAGCATCCCGACGACGTCGACCGGCTCGAGTTCCCCGCCGACGCCAAGCTGGCCTGGCTCTCGCAGACGACGCTGAGCGTCGACGAGACGATGGAGACGGTCCGGCGGCTGCGCGAGAAGTTCCCGCAGCTCGAGGACCCGCCGAGCGACGACATCTGCTACGCCACCCAGAACCGCCAGGTCGCCGTCAAGGAGATCGGTGCCGCTGCCGACCTGGTCATCGTCGTCGGCTCCGCCAACTCGTCCAACTCGGTGCGCCTGGTCGAGGTGGCCCTCGAGGCCGGCGCCAAGGCGTCCTACCGCATCGACGACGTGTCCGAGCTCGACGAGGCCTGGCTCGACGGTGCCGCCGCCGTCAGTGTGACCTCCGGTGCTTCGGTACCCGACCACCTCGTGACCGAGGTCCTGGCCTACCTCGCCGAGCGCGGCTACCCCGACGCCCGCGCGGTCCAGACCGCAGAGGAGACCTTGGCCTTCTCGCTGCCCAAGGAGCTGCACCGCGACCTCAAGGCCGCAGGACGCAGCACCAAGACCGCCGTACGGCTCTGATGGCCCGCTATCTCGACGTCCACCCGGACAACCCGCAGCCGCGGTCCATCCAGCAGATCGTCGACGCACTGCACGACGACGCACTGATCGCCTACCCGACCGACTCGGGCTACGCCCTGGGCTGCCGGGTCGGCAACCGCGACGGCCGTGACCGGATCCTCAAGATCCGAGGGCTCGACGACCGCCACCACTTCACCCTCGTGTGCCGCGACTTCAGCCAGCTCGGCCAGCTGGTCCACGTCGAGAACGCGGCCTTCCGCGCGATCCGCGCCGTGACGCCGGGGCCGTACACGTTCATCCTGCCCGGCACGCCCGAGGTCCCGCGGCGCCTGCTGCACCCCAAGAAGAAGACCGTGGGCGTGCGCATCCCGGACCACGCCGTCGTGCAGGCGATCCTCGACCTGCTCGGTGAGCCGTTGCTGTCGAGCTCGCTGATCCTTCCGGGGGAGACCGAGCCCCGCACCATGGGCTGGGAGATCAAGGAAGACCTCGACCACGACGTCGACATCGTGGTCGAGGCCGGCGAGACCCCGGCCGAGCCGACCACGGTCGTCGACTGGTCCGAGGGCGCGCCCGAGATCATCCGCCGGGGCGCCGGCGACCCGGACCGCTTCGCCTGATCCGTCGACCAGCTCAGCGCGGGTGGCGGAGCAGGAACGACCGTCGTACGGCGAGCAGGGCCAGGCAGGCGCCGTACCCGAAGACCAGGGCGAGGGCATGTCCGGACAGCCCGGACACCGTCGCCTGGACGAAGCCGTCGTCGGTGCGGGCGATCGATCCCGGCTCGCTGATGCCGAGCAGCAACGCGATGAAGAGCATCGCCAGCGGGGGCAGGACGCCGACCGGGAAGAAGTCGGACGGCTGGACCAGCAGGGCCACGCCGACGCAGATCGTCACGAAGGCCAGGTCGTAGAACAGGCCGAGCCCGTCGCTGAGGACGAGGTCGAGCACGGTCACCGTGAGCAGCAGGGCCATGGCGAGTGCGATGAGCTCGCGCGCAGGCTGGCGGCCCTCTTCCCACAGGGTGGGGGACCGCTGTTCCCGGACGGTGCTCACGCCCCCACGCTAACGGCGGTCAGGGGCCGATCCGGCGACCTGTCGCCGTGTCGAAGACGTGGGCTGCTCCGGCAGGCACGGCCAGGTGCACGGTGTCGTCCGGCCCGACGTGGCCCCGCGACGGCAGGCGTACGGCGAGCGCCACTTCGCGGTCGCCGAGGTCGGCCGTGCCGTGGGCGAAGCCCTCGGAGCCGAGTTCTTCGACGAGGTGCACCTTCAGGGGGATGCCGTCGCCGGCGGACACCAACTGCCAGCCCTCCGGGCGGACGCCGATCGTCACTGCATCGGTGAGCCCGCTGCTCGTCGCCGCATCGAGGGAGAGGCGGTGGCTCCCGAGGAACACCTGGCCGTCGTCGACCCGAGCCTCGAGCAGGTTCATCTGCGGTGATCCGATGAAGCTCGCGACGAAGAGGTTGGCCGGGCGGTCGTAGAGGGCGAGAGGGGCGTCGATCTGCTGGATCTCGCCGGCGTTCATGACCGCGACCCGGTCGCCCATGGTCATCGCTTCCACCTGGTCGTGGGTGACGTAGACGGTGGTGACCCCGAGCTCGCGCTGGAGGCGGGCGATGTCGCTGCGGGTCTGGACCCGCATCTTGGCGTCGAGGTTGGACAACGGCTCGTCCATGCAGAACACCTGGGGCTCGCGCACGATCGCCCGGCCCATGGCGACGCGCTGCCGCTGACCACCCGACAGGGCCCTCGGTTTCCTGTCGAGCAGCTCGGTCAGGCCGAGGAGGGCGGCCACGTCGTCGACCCGGCGCTCCCTCTCCTCGCGGTCGACGCCGGCCATCTTGAGGGCGAAGCCGAGGTTCTCGCGGACCGACTTGTGGGGGTAGAGGGCGTAGCTCTGGAACACCATCGCGATGTCGCGGTCCTTCGGGGCCAGGCGCGTGACGTCCCGGTCGCCGATCAGGATCCGGCCCGCGTCGACCTCCTCCAGGCCCGCGAGCATGCGCAGGGTGGTGGTCTTCCCGCAACCGGACGGCCCGACGAGGACGAGGAACTCGCCGTCCTCGACCACGAGATCGATCCCGGGTACGGCGGGGGCGTCGGCGCCGTCGTACCACCGCTGTGCTGCTTCGAAGGTGATGCCGGCCATCGCTGCTCCTGCTAGGTGAAATGTGACGTGGATCGCTCGGAATGCTTGCACCTTATATGTTCGTATGGTGAACTAACAAACATGTCCTGGCGAACCCCGACGGATCGGGCCCCCCGTGACCGGATCAAGCTCCGGCGAGCAGACTCCCGTCGCCACCACCGCGCGATGCTCCTCCAGGAGCTCTTCGCACAGGGTCCGGCCAGCCGTGCCGACCTCGCGCGCAGCAGTGGCCTGACGCGCGTCACCGTGTCGGAGCTCGTGGCCGAGCTGATCGCCGAGGGGCTGCTCACCGAGCTCGGTGCACCGGTCGAGATCCGCGTGGGCAAGCCGCCGACACTGGTCGGGCTGGTCCCCGACGCCAAGCACGTCGTGGCCATCGACCTGTCGGTCGACGACCAGGTCGTCGGCGCGATCCTGAACCTGGTGGGCGAAGTCGTCGTCCGCGACGGGCGCCCGCTCGAGGGACGTCGGGGCGCGGACGCACTCGAGCTGGTGGAGGAGTTCACCGCCGATCTCGTCTCCCGCAGCACCCGCCCGCTGCTCGGCGTCGCCGTGGCCACGCCCGGCGTGGTCAGCCCGGACGGTGTCGTCCTCGACGCCCCCAACCTCGGCTGGCACGACGTCCCCCTCGCGGAGTCGCTCGGTGCCACCCTCGACCAGCCGGTCTACGTCGCCAACGACGCCAACACCGCCGTGACGGGGGAGTACACCTTCGGCGGGGGTGGCGAGGGCGGATTGCTCCTGCTCCGGCTCAGCACCGGTGTGGGTGCCGGCCTCGTCCTCGGCGGGACCGTGCTCCACGGCAACGGGGGCGCGGCCGGCGAGATCGGCCACGTCCAGGTCGACCCCGACGGCGAGATCTGTGCCTGCGGCCGGCCCGGTTGCCTGGAGACCTTCGTCGCCGTGCCGCGGCTGCGTCGACGGATCGGGGCGGGCGACCCCGAGGCCGTCCTGCGGGACGCCGGCCGGAGGCTGGGACAGGCCCTGGCTCCTGTCGTGGCCACCCTGAACCTCGGCGAGGTCGTGCTCAGCGGACCCGCCGACCTGGTCGAGCCACTGGCCCGCGAGGCCGAGGCCGCCATCCGGGACCGGGTCATGCCGGTCTCCTCCGCCGGTTTCGCCGTCCGGGTCTCGACCCTCGGCGACGACGGCGTCCTCGTCGGCGCCACCGGCGTCGTGCTCTCGGGAGAGCTGGGGGTGTCGTGACAGGGCGACAGCGCCATCGCGTGCGTCCAGCCAGCAGCGTCCGCGCGGTCCCACCGGGGCCGCGTCCAGTAGTGAGAATCGAAGGGAACTAGCGGTGCGAATTCAGAAGACTCTGGCAGTCGCGGCCACGGCCGTCCTGCTGGCCGTGACCAGCGCATGCGGCTCCGACGACGACAAGTCGTCCGGCGGCGGCCCGACCGAGGCCGACCTCGTCGTCTGGCTCAACGGCGCCGACACCCCCCAGGCGGCGCGGGACTGGCTCAAGACGACCTTCGAGGACCAGAACCCCGGGTCGACCCTCACCATCGAGCAGCAGGAATGGGAGGGCCTCGTCGAGCGGCTCACCACCGCGCTCACCTCTGCCGACCAGACGCCGGACGTGGTCGAGGTCGGCAACACCCAGGCGCCGACGTTCACGACGGTCGGTGCATTCAGTGATCTCAGCGACGACCTGGCCGACCTCGGCGGCGACGACCTGCTGACCGGCTTCGTCGACGGCGCCACGGTCGACGGCAAGACGTTCGCCGTGCCGTACTACGCGGGATCGACGTACGTCTTCTACCGCAAGGACCTGTTCGAGCAGGCGGGCGTCGACGGCGTCCCCACCACGATGGAGGAGTTCGTCGACGCGGCCGCCAAGCTCAAGGCGGAGAGCGGCAAGGCCGACTTCTCCGGCTACTGGCTGCCGGGCAAGGACTGGCGTGACGGTGCCGCGCTCCTGTGGGATGCCGGCGGCGAGTTCGCCGAGCCCGACGGTGACGGCTGGAAGGGCACGCTCTCCTCGAGCGAGTCGATCGCCGGACTGCAGGCCTTCCAGGACCTGTACAAGTCGGCATCCGGGGCTCCGGCCGACGCCAACGAGGCGGACCCGGTGACGCCCTTCTGCGCGGGCAAGATCGGGATGATGTCGCGACCCGGCTGGGTGTACGGCATGCTGACGGACCCCAAGAGCGGATGCCCGAAGCTCGCCGAACAGGTCGGTGTCTTCGCGCTTCCAGGCACCGACGGTGAGCCCGCGCCGGTGCTGCTCGGCGGCTCGGACATCGCCGTGTCGGCGAAGTCGCCGAACCAGGACCTCTCCCGCAAGGTCGTCGCGCTGATGCTCAGCGATGAGTACCAGACGATCCTCGCCGAGGCAGGCCTGACGCCGGCCCGGCAGTCGTTCGCGAGCAAGCTCGGCGACGACGAGTTCGCCCAGGCCACGGTCGCTGCTGCGTCCAACGCCAAGCTGACGCCGGCGGCAGCCGCGTGGGCCACCGTCGAGGGCAAGTTCATCCTCGAGGACCTGTTCAGCGAGATCGCCCAGGGCGGCGACGTGAAGGAGCTCGCGGCCGAGGCCGACGACGAGATCACCGCCGAACTCAACTAGCTCGACCCCTCGCACGACGTCCGGCCGGTCCCCATGGCCGGCCGGACGTCGTACCGTCCTGACACGCCGTCCTGACACGCCGTCCTCGAGAGGAGGAGCCCGTGGCATCCACCGCACGCCGATCGCCGCTGCCCTACGGGCTGGTCGTCCCGGCCACCATCGCCCTCGGCCTGGCCCTCGGCTATCCGCTGGTGCGCCAGGTGGTCCTGTCCCTCCAGGAGTTCGGGCTGGCGCAGCAGTTCGGCCAGGCGCCGGTGTGGGCGGGCTTCGCCAACTACCGCGAGCTGCTCACCGACGGTGAGCTGTGGGCCGTCGTCCTGCGGACCGTCGCCTTCTGCTTCGTCAACGCGGGCCTGACCTTTGCCATCGGGCTCGGCCTCGCGCTGCTGATGACCCGGATGAGCCGGTTCGTGCGGGTCGTGACCCAGTGCGGGCTGATGCTGGCCTGGGCGATGCCCGTGGTCGCGGCGATGACGGTGTGGCAGTTCCTCTTCGACACCGACTACGGGGTCGTGAACTGGCTGCTCACCAAGGCCGGCGGCGACTTCCACCGGCACGGCTGGCTGCTCGATCCGTGGTCGTTCTTCCTGGTCGCCACCATCATCGTGGTCTGGATGAGCGTCCCCTTCGTGGCCTTCACCCTGTACGCCGCCCTGACCCAGGTCCCCGAGGACGTGGTCGAGGCCGCCCAGATCGACGGCGCGGGCGTGTGGCAACGCTTCGTGCACGTGGTCTTCCCGTCGATCCGGCCGGTGCTGCTCGTCGTCGTGCTGCTCCAGGTGATCTGGGACCTCCGGGTGTTCACGCAGATCTACACCCTCCAGCGGGCCGGCGGGATCGCCAAGGACACGAACCTGCTCGGCACCTACATCCACACTCTCGGCATCAAGGGCGGCGACTTCGGGATGGCAGCGGCGGCCGCGATGTTCATGCTCGTCCTGACCGTGGTCCTCACCGCGCCGTACGTGCGCCTGATGCTCAAGGCGGAGGACGAGTCGTGAGCCGCAAGACCCCGCTCCCCGTCCGGATCGGCGCCGACCTGATCGGCGTACTGGTCTTCCTCGCGTGCGTGTTCCCGGTCTACTGGATGGTGAGCCGCTCGTTCCTGCCGCGCAACCGGATCAAGGGCGAGGATCCCGAGATCGTGCCGACGCACGGCACCCTCGACAACTACCAGCGCGTCCTGGGCGACAACGACTTCACGAACGCGCTGGTGACCAGCCTCAGCGTCACCCTGCTGACCGTGGCCGTCGCGTTGATCTTCGCCTTCCTGGCGGCCGTGGCGGTGAGCCGGTTCCGCTTCCGGGGGCGGCGCTCGTTCATCCTCGCGCTGCTGGTCATCCAGATGATCCCGGCCGAGGCGCTGTTCATCAGCCAGTACAAGATGCTCGACGGCATGGGCCTGCTCAACTCGGTCATCGGCCTGACCCTCGTGTATGTCGCCAGCGTGCTGCCGTTCACGGTGTGGACCTTGCGCGGGTTCGTCGACGGGGTGCCGCGCGAGCTCGAGGAAGCCGCCATGATGGACGGCTGCTCGCGGACTGGAGCGTTCTTCCGGGTCACGCTGCCTCTGCTCGCACCGGGCCTGGTGGCGACCGGGGTCTTCGGCTTCATCCAGGCCTGGAACGAGTTCACCCTCGCCGTCGTGGTGATGACCGACCCGTCGAAGGAGACCCTGCCGGTGTGGCTGGTCGCCTTCACCGACGACCGCAGCCGTGGTGTCGACTGGGGCGCGATCATGGCGTCCTCGACACTGATCACGATTCCGGTGATCGTCTTCTTCCTGGTCGTGCAGCGGCGGGTCGTGTCGGGCATGACGGCGGGCGGGGTCAAGGGATGAGCGACCAGGTGGCCGCGCTCGCGCTCCAGGTGCAGCTGGCGTCGTTCCACGGACCGGTGCTCCCGGCGGAGTGGGCGCGCCTCCTCGACGAGGGACTGGGCGGGATCTGCCTGTTCGGCTCCAACCTGACCGGCGCCGGGGCCGATGCCGTCGCTCTCATTGCCTCGATCCGCGCCCATCGTGCGGGAGCTCTCGTCGCGATCGACGAGGAGGGCGGAGACGTCACCCGGCTGCACGTGGGCGACGCGAGCCCGGTCCCCGGGCCTGCGGTCCTCGGAGCGGTGGACGACCTCGCGCTGACCGAAGCGGTCGGCGTCGCCGTCGGCCAGGAGCTGGCCGCGCTCGGTGTCGACCTCGTGCTGGGTCCAGTCGCCGACGTCAACAGCAATCCGGACAACCCGGTCATCGGCACCCGCAGCTTCGGTGCCGATCCGGCCCTCGTCGGGAGGCACGTCGCTGCCTGGCTGGCCGGTCTGCAGGCGACCGGCGTCGCGGCCTGTGTGAAGCACTTCCCCGGCCACGGTGACACCGCGCAGGACAGCCACCTGACGCTCCCGGTGCTCGACGCCTCGGCCGCCACCGTTCGCCAGCGCGAGCTGGTGCCCTTTGCCGCCGCCGTCGCGGCGGGCACCGCAGCGGTGATGACCTCGCACCTGATGGTGCCGGCGCTCGACCCCGACCTGCCGGCCACGATGAGCGAGCCGATCCTTTCGCTGCTCCGCAGCGAGCTGGAGTACGACGGCGTGGTCGTCAGTGACGCGCTGGACATGGCCGGAGCCTCGGCCGGCCGAGGGATTCCCGCGGCGGCGGTGCTCGCGCTCGCGGCCGGCGCCGACCTGTTGTGCCTGGGATCGGACAAGGATCCGTCCCTGGTGCGCGAGGTCCAGGCCGCCATCGAGGAGGCGGTCCGGAGCGGGCAGCTGCCGCTGGGCCGGCTCGCCGAAGCGGCTGCGCGGGTGGCCGACCTGCCGCGCGGTTCCCGGGCGGCCGACCCGCCCCGCCTGCCCGACCCGTTCGACCCGTTCGAGCAGACGGACTTCGTTGCGGCGGCGCGGGCGGCGCTCGTCGTCGAGGGCACCCTGCCCGACCTGGGTGGCGCACGGATCGTGAGCATCGCGTCCGAGGCCAACATCGCGGTGGGTGAAGGGCGCTGGGGCGTGGTCGCCGATCTCGTCGTGGCCGAGGGCGACGCGGTGCCGGACGGGCCGGTCGTCGTACAGGTCCGGGATGCGCATCGACGACCTGGTGTGGCGGCGATGCTCGCCGCCGTGTCCGGTCCGGCGGTGGTCGTGGAGTGGGGCTGGCCGGGCCCCCGCACTGGTTGGACCTCGAGTCCGCACGCCCGGATCTGCACCCGCGGCAACAGTCGACCGTCGATCACGGCCGTCGAGGAACTACTGGAGAAGGCAGGTTGGACGCGGTGAGCGGGCTGCTCGTGGGGTTGGACATCGGGGCCACCAAGATCCTCGGAGTGGTGGCGTCACCGGACGGTCGCGTCGTCGCCGAGGTGCGGGCCGGCAGCCCTGCCGGGGGTGACAACGTCGTGGCTGCCGCAGCCGAGGTCGTCTCCCGGCTCCGGGTGGCGTCGGGGGAGTCCCTCGACGGCATCGTCGGCGTCGGCATCCCCGGTCTGGTGGACACTGACCACGGGACGGTGCGGCACGCCGTGAACCTGGGCGTGGACGACGGCTTCCCCTTCGGGTCCCGTCTCGCCGCCGTGACGGGGATGCGGGTGGTCCTCGACAACGACGCCAATGCCGCGGCCCTGGGCGCGACGGCTCTGGTCGGCCATCAGGACCTCGTCTACCTCAGCATCGGCACCGGCCTGGCCGCCGCGGCCGTCCTCGGGGGCGTCCTGCGCCGCGGGGCGCGCAATGCGGCCGGCGAGATCGGGCACATCCCGGTCGACCCGTCCGGCCCGTTGTGCGAGTGCGGCCAGGTGGGTTGTCTGGAGACGGTGGCGTCCGGCTCGGCGCTGGCGGCACTCTGGCCCTCGACGGACCGGCCGCCGGCGCAGGCACTCTTCGACGCGGCCGCGAGCGGCGATGCGGCAGCGGTGGCGATCAGGGACCGCTTCGCCGCGCACCTCGCCGACGCCGTACGGCTGGTCGCGCTGACCGTCGATCCCCAGGTCGTGGTGCTCGGTGGCGGCGTCGCCGGCGTTGGCGAGCGCTTGCGGGTCGCTGTCGCCCATGCGCTGGCCGAGCAGGCAACCGGGTCGCCGTTCCTCGCCTCGCTCGACCTGGCCGGCCGGGTCCGGCTGGTCCCGCAGGACCTCCCCGTCGCCGCGCTCGGAGCGGCCCTCCTCGGGAGGAGCGATGGCTGACCTGAGGATCGTCGGGGGCGTCGATGCCGCCGGCCAGCCGGTCGAGGTCGCCATCGTCGGCGGCCACGTCGTCGACGACGGACCCCGCTCCCTCCCGACGTACGACGCCGGCGGGCTGCACGTCCTGCCCGGACTCATCGACCTCCAGGTCAACGGGGTCGCCGGCCTCGACCTCACCCTCGAGCCCGAGCGCCTGTGGGAGGTCGCCTCCGCGCTGCCCCGGTGGGGCGTCACCGCGTTCCTGCCGACGATCATCACGTCCGGACCCGACTCACGCGAAGCGGCGATGGCTGTCCTGGCCGCCGGTCCGCCCGCCGGGTGGCGCGGCGCCGTACCGCTGGGCCTGCACCTCGAGGGCCCGATGCTGGCGCCCGCGCGCAAGGGTGCACACCCGGAGCACTGGCTCCGGGTGCCGGCGCCGGAACTGGTCGAGGGATGGTCGCGTGCGAACGGAGTCGCGCTGGTGACGATCGCGCCGGAGTTCCCCGGAGCGCTCGAGGTGATCGCGGACCTCACCGCTCGCGGTGTGCTGGTGGCGATCGGCCACACCGACGCCACCAGCGACCAGGTGCTCGCCGCCGTGGACCGGGGCGCCCGTCTCGTCACCCACCTCGGCAACGCGATGCCGCCGTTCCTGGGCCGCGAACCCGGCCCGATCGCGGCCGCACTCGCCGACCCCCGGTTGACCGCAGGAGTGATCGCCGACGGCCACCACCTGCATCCCACGACCCTCGCGGCCTTCTGGCAGGCCCTCGGCCCGGACCGCTTCCTCGCCGTCACCGACTGCACCGCAGCGCTGGGCCTGCCCGACGGGCCAACGCGGCTGGGTGAGCAGCACGTCGTCGTCGGCGGTGGCACGGTGCGGCTCGAGGACGGCACCCTCGCCGGATCAGCCGTGGACCTGCCGCAGTGCCTGGCCGTGCTCCGCAGCGCCGCCGGATGCGGTCTGGCGCACGCCGTTGCCACCGCGACGGCCGTGCCGGCGCGGGTGCTGGGCGACCGGTCCCGGGGCACGATCGCCGCTGGCGCCCGCGGCGACCTGACGCTCGTCGACGACGAGCTGGAAGTGGCGGCCACCGTGGTGGGTGGACACCTGCTGCACGGGGAGATGCGCTGATGGAGGTCGTTCCGCTGGGTACGCCGGAGGACGTCGCGGCACTGGCCGCGGATGTCATCGAGGGTGTGGTCGCGGCCGACGCCGATTCCGTGCTCGGGCTGGCCACGGGCTCGACCCCGCTGCCCACCTATCGCGAGCTGGTCCGGCGGTACGTCGCCGGTGTCGGACCGTCGTACGCACGGGTGCGGTGCTTCAACCTCGACGAGTACGTCGGCCTCGAACCGGGTCATCCGGAGAGCTACCGGGCGACGATCGCGCGCGAGCTCACCGACGCGC
>NZ_JBMCZA010000042.1:4865-8756 GCF_048654705.1 Nocardioides sp. CPCC 206348 | reverse complement strand
GGGGGCGTCGACGTCCAGGTCCTCGGCATCGGCACGGACGGCCATCTCGCCTTCAACGAGCCGGGCTCCTCATTGGCGTCCCTCACCCGGCTGAAGACCCTGACCGAGGAGACGCGGCGCGACAACGCACGGTTCTTCGGCGGGGTCGAGGACGTGCCGCGTCATGTGCTGACGCAGGGCCTCGGCACCATCCTCCGGGCGCGGCACCTTTTGCTCCTCGCCACCGGGCCCGGCAAGGCGGCTGCGCTGGCGGCGGCAGTGGAGGGACCGGTCACGGCCTCCTGTCCGGCGTCCGTGCTCCAGATGCATCCGCACGTCACGATCCTCGCGGACGCCGAGGCCGCTGCGGGCCTCGCCCGGCGTGACCACTACCGCGCGGTCTACGACGCCAAGCCGGAGTGGCAGGGCCTGTAGGTCAGTCGGCCAGGTCGACGATGACCGGCGCGTGGTCGCTGGGGGAGCCGGTGTTCTGGGCGGGGTCGCGCTCGTCGCGGTCGATGAACGCACCCGTCACCCGCTCGGCGAAGCCGGGGGAGCCGACGACGAAGTCGATCTTCAGGCCACGGTCGCGTTCGAACCGCTGGCGGTAGTAGTCCCAGTACGTGTAGCCGGGTGCGTGTTCGCGGGTCACCTCGGCCCAGCCGCTGTCGAGGAAGCCCTGGAAGGCGGCGCGCTCGGCGGGCGTCACGTGGGTCGAGTTGCGGAACTGGGTGACGTCGAAGACGTCGTCGTCGGTCGGACAGATGTTCCAGTCGCCGACCAGGGCGGTGGGTACGTCGAGCCACGGCGCGGCCGCGGTGTGCAGTCCGGCGAGCCAGTCGAGCTTGTAGGCGTAGTGCGGGTCGTCCGGCTTGCGGCCGTTGGGGATGTAGAGGCTCCAGATCCGTACGCCGCCGCAGGTCGCGCCGATCGCCCGCGCCTCCACGACGGGCGGCTCGCCCCACCCGGGTTGGCCCGGGAAGCCGATCGTCACGTCCTCGAGGCCGACCCGGCTGATCAGGGCCACGCCGTTCCACTGGTCCAGCCCATGGGCCGCGACGTCGTACCCACGGGCCTGGAGGCCCATCAGTGGAACCTGGTCCTCGCGGGCCTTGATCTCCTGGAGTGCGAGCACGTCGATGTCGTGGCGTTCGAGGAAGGCCTCGACACGATCGATGCGCGAGCGAAGGGAATTGACGTTCCAGGTGGCGATCCGCACGGTGCGAATGTATCCGTGGCTCAGATCCGTGCAGCGACGGGGCCTGCCGGTTTCTGAACCGGACGATCTCTTGTCGTCGGGGGTGATGACGGGCTTCGATGAACCAGATGTCCTCTCTTGGGAAAGGTTCTTTGATGCAGTCATCGCGAGTCAGCAGAATTTCCGTCGGCGTGGCCTGTCTGGTGGCCGCGTTCGCCGGCGCCACGGTCCCGTCCTCCTCCGGCGCGGACGCGGGAGACCCGGTACCCACGTACAAGGAGTTCGAGTCCTCGACGTACGTCGACGTCGACGGAGCGTTCGTCGTCAACGGTGACGAGGTCATCTCGACCAAGGGCGACCTGAAGAAGTTCTACGAGAGCATGGTCGCTCCCACCGAGACCCAGCACGACGGGCTGATCGTGAACACGGTCGGCGGAGCCGACGACAAGTGGAGCGCGTCGCAGGCGGCCAACCTGACCTACTGCGTGAGCACCAAGTTCGGCACCCGCCAGGCGGACGTCATCAACGCGATGGCCGGTGGCGCCGGCCTGTGGGAGGCGGCCTCGTCGAAGGTGAACTTCGTCTACGTCCCCGCGCAGAACAGCAGCTGCACCACCCGCAACAACAACGTGCTGTTCTCCGTCGAGCCGGTCTCCACGTCGCAGTACATCGCCCGGGCGTTCTTCCCGAGCACCTCGAAGCGGTCGCGCAACGTGCTGATCGATGACTCGATCTGGTCCTCGGGCAACTGGGAACCGATCGACATCCTCGCGCACGAGCTCGGGCACACCCTCGGGTTCCGTCACGAGCACACCCGCCCCGAGGCCGGCACCTGCTTCGAGGACAACAACTGGCGCCCGCTGACGCCGTACGACTCCTCTTCGATCATGCACTACCCGCAGTGCAACGGCGGTTCGAGCGACCTGGAGTTCCAGGCGTCCGACGCTGCTGGCGTCAGGGCGCTGTACGGCTCCTGACCCCTGCTCACCACCGACGGCCCTCCCGGCCTCCCCGGGAGGGCCGTCGTTGTGTCTGTCGCTGATTCGGGCCGGTCCGTCGTACGGCCATAGACTCAGCGCCCGTGGCACTCACCATCGGCATCGTCGGTCTCCCGAACGCAGGCAAGTCAACGCTCTTCAACGCGCTGACCAAGAACGACGTCCTCGCGGCGAACTACCCGTTCGCCACCATCGAGCCCAATGTGGGCGTGGTGGGCGTGCCCGACGCGCGACTCCCGAAGCTCGCCGAGATCTACGGTTCCGAGCGGATCCTCCCGGCGACGGTGGAGTTCGTCGACATCGCCGGCATCGTCCGCGGCGCCTCGCAGGGCGAGGGCCTGGGCAACAAGTTCCTCTCCCACATCCGTGAGTCCGCGGCCATCTGCCAGGTGACCCGGGTGTTCCGCGACGAGGACGTGACGCACGTCGACGGTGAGGTCAACCCTGCCAACGACATCTCCACCATCCAGACCGAGCTGATCTTCGCGGACCTCGAGACGGTCGAGAAGTCGATCGTCCGCCTGGAGAAGGAGTCGCGGAAGGTCAAGGACCTGGTCGCGAACCTGGAGGCCGTCAAGGAGGCGAAGGAAGCCCTCGAGTCCGGTACGCCGATCATCGCGACGAAGATCGACCGCGACCTGCTCCGCGAGCTCTCGCTGCTCACCGCCAAGCCGTTCATCTTCGTCTTCAACTGCGACGCCGACGAGCTCGCCGACGAGGACCTCAAGGCGAAGATGCGCGAGATCGTCGCACCCGCCGAGGCGATCTTCCTGGACGCGAAGTTCGAGTCCGAGCTCGTCGAGCTCGATGATGAGGAAGCCGCCGAGTTCCTCGCCGAGGCCGGCGTCACCGAGCCCGGCCTCGAGACCCTGGCCCGCGTCGGCTTCGAGACCCTCGGTCTCCAGACCTACCTGACGGCCGGGCCCAAGGAAACGCGGGCCTGGACGATCCGCAAGGGCGACACCGCACCCGAGGCCGCCGGCGTGATCCACACCGACTTCCAGAAGGGCTTCATCAAGGCCGAGGTCGTCTCCTTCGACGACCTGACCGCGCTGGGCTCGATGGCCAAGGCCAAGGAAGCCGGCAAGGTCCGCATGGAGGGCAAGGACTACGTCATGGCCGATGGTGACGTGGTGGAGTTCCGCTTCAACGTGTAAAGCCGCAGGTCAGCGCCTGTTTATCGACTCTCTGCCCTCACAGCGCCCTCAGCAGAGCCGAGGACCTCGGCCGCGAGTCGCGCGGACGCGTCCCGGACCCGGCTCTCGGCGTTGGGCCAGAGGTGCGCGTACGTCGTCAGGGTGGTCGTGGACTTGGCGTGGCCGAGAGCCCGCTGGACAGCCACCACGTCGCAACCCGAGGCGATCAGTCCCGACGCGTAGAAATGACGAAGGTCGTGCAAGCGAACGCCGCTCACGCCTGCCCGTGACAGCGTCGTGCGCCATCGATGACCGACGGTGTTCTGATGCGGCGGAAGTTTGGCGTTGCCTTCGAACAGCCACTCGTTGGTGAGGCCGAGCGCCACGTGTTCAGCGAGCATGTCGATCAGTGCCTGGGCAGCGTGGACGGTCCGCTCGGAGTTGTACTTCGGTAGCCGGATGTCGACCTCTCCGCCGTTGACCCGCTGCACCTGACGACGAACATGGATCTCGCGGCGCAGGAAGTCGACGTCCGTGACCTGCAGCGCCGCCGCTTCGCCCAATCGGAGGCCTGCGAAGG
>NZ_JBMCZA010000042.1:3849-4822 GCF_048654705.1 Nocardioides sp. CPCC 206348 | reverse complement strand
TCCGGTGTCGGGATCGTCATCGCCGCCTCACGCTTGCGCTGACGGGGGAGCCGCACCCGCACCGTCGGGTCGGTCGCGACCATCCCGTCACGGACTGCGGCCCGAAACACCGACCGAACGTTCACGAACCGGGTCTTGATCGTCCCGGGCGCCAGCGGCGCAGATCGCTCGGGCGAGGCGACGGTCATCGACTTCACCCAGCCCTCGACATGGCTTGGCCGGATCTTGCGCAGGTCCATCTCCGCGAACGTGGTCGATCGGACCGCGAGGGACATCGCCTTGCGGGTGCCGTCGGTCCAGACCTGGTCTCGCTCCCAGGACTCGAAGTACCGCCGGAAGGAGACCTTCCCCGCCTGCGGGTCGACCCACCGTCCGCGGTCAAGCGCGTCGAGCTGCTGCCGTCGCCACTTGATCGCATCGACCTGTTTGGTGAAAGCCCGCTCGTGCTGCAGGCCCGTCTCCGGGTTGCGGTACCGGGCGCGCCACGAGTTGCCGCGTTTCGTGATCCCCTCTGGCATCGGGACTCCTCTCCGAGACCATCGAGAGTAGGTCGATGATCCGACCTCGTCGAGGTAATCCGTGACTCGTTGGTGGTGCGTTCCGGTTGTTGCCGAGTGTTCTGGCTCTGGGCTGAGGCGGACACTTTGTTGGGTGCGCCGCACCCCTCCGAACTGCAATCAGGCACGCCCTCGGGCCCTGGTTGTCTAGGGTGCCGACATGAAGGTGAGCGAGCGGCGCAACCATGCTGCGCACGGGGTCCTGTCGCGTGCCGAATGGATCGAACTCGCGGCCGACCCCAGCTCCCAGGTTCGCAAGGCTGTCGCCGGCCGCGAAGATGCCATGCCTGATGCTCTGATCGCGTTGGCGACAGATGAGACGAAGAGCGTGAGAGAAGTCGTCGTCGAGAACCCGACTTGTCCAGGCGACGCTTTGGTGAAGTTGGTGTGCGATCCAGACCCGTACATCAGCAGGG
>NZ_JBMCZA010000042.1:0-3809 GCF_048654705.1 Nocardioides sp. CPCC 206348 | reverse complement strand
CGCCTGGGTCGCGATCAGTGGCCACGTCCATGCCCGTCGCGCGCTCGCCCAGTTGGAGGACCTGGACGCCACTCCCTCCGCACGGTTGACAGAGGACGACGACTGGCACGTTCGTGAGGAACTTGCCTGGGCCACTCCGCACGCCGTGATCGTGGCGCAGTTGTTGCGCGACGCCCATCCCAGAGTCCGTGGCAGCCTCGCCCTCAATCCCCTGACGACGGACAATCAACGTCGGACGCTGGCTCAGGACCCAAACGCCGAGACCAGGGCGATTCTGGCCAGCTCCGACAGGAACCCCGACGACGTCTACTTCGAGCTCGCTCGGGACAAGTCGACCAATGTGAGGTTCTGGCTAACCGTGCATGGCACGAACCGACCGTTGATGAAACTCCTCATGAAGGATCCGAGCGACATGGTCGCGAACACCGCTCGCAACAGCCTGCGAAGGCCTCCGCGTTCGGATGTCGTCATCATCGACCGATAGAAGCTGTCAGCGGGGCTCTGCAGCAGACCGGACGACAATGTGGTCGGACTCAGCACGTCAGTCTTTTGGCCACCCAACGACTCGATCCGTGGTCACTCGTTTCAGGTTGGCGCCCGTCCAGGTCGCGCCAGTTACGTCGCACAGGCCGTACTCCGGATCATGGGTCATCACGAAACTGAACACGGCCTCGGTGAGGTCGGCTCCGCTGAAGTCGACGCCTCGTAGGTCGCAGCCTGCGAAATGGGTGCCGCGGATCGAAGCACCTCGCAAGTCAGCACCCGAGAAGTCGCACATCTTGAACATGAGGCCATCAAGAGTCGCCAGACGGAAACTCTGACCAGAGAAGTCCTTCTTCTCGTGCAAACCGTGAAAGGCCACCATGGATCGATTCAATCACTCGGAGTCTCGTTCTGTGACCGCGAGCAGCCTGGCACGCGGAAGCCGTGCGAGGCATCCGATCCGCGGCATGAGCGGGCGGAAGTCGTGCCCTACTCCACCTCGGCCGTGACTTCGTCAGTACGGCGAGCCACGTAGGCCTCGAAGTCCCGCAGAGCGAGGACGATGTCGTCGACCGAGAGTGGCACTGCGCCGCAATCGTCCGGCGCGCAGTTCCTGGGCTCCGAGGCGTCAATGAGGGAGATGCCGCTGACTGAGCCATCGTCGTGAACGGCAGTACAGAGGACCGGGTGGTAAGCACAGTCCTCATAGATGGTTCCCACAGCGATCTCGCCGGGTTCACTAGGTGCTGGGACCATGCTCAATGGTCGCACCTCATCCTTGTCTTAGCGGCCGACCAGCGGCATTGTCGGGCGTTCCGCCCCGACAGCGGCTACTTGTTTCATTGACCTCAGGACCGGTGTCTGGCGAGGCTCGGTCCAGGCGCCCGGTCCGTCGCTCTGATTGCGGCTGCCCACGCATGGTCGTGTGGCTCTCACATGGCTTGCGCGGGCCGGGTGTCGCCAGGGTCCGGAGAGGCTCAAGAGGGGTTTGCACGGCTCGAAGTAGCGTTGCCCTCCCGACTCGACAACCAGTGATGGAAGCGAGCATCGGAGGAGCACATGAGCAAGACGATCAACCGCGTCGTGGTCGGGATGGACCCACACAAGAGGTCGGTCACGATCGAGGTGATGGGCGCTGACGAGACGATCCTGGGTGGTGGCCGGTTCGCCACCGATGAGGCCGGGTTCGCCGACTTGAGGCGCTATGTCAACCAGTTCCCGGACCACATCTGGGCCATCGAGGGCTGCAACGGAATCGGACGCCACGTCGCCAACCGCCTCCTCGCCGAAGGCGAAACGGTGGTTGATGTCCCGCCCAAGATGTCTGCCCGGACGCGGGTCTTCGCGACCGGCCAGGGCCGCAAGACCGACGCCACCGACGCGCACTCCGTCGCGCTGGTCGGAACCCGGATGAGCGGGCTGCGTCCGGTCGTCAACGACGAACAACTCGCCGTGCTGCGGCTGCTGGTCGACCGACGCCGATCCTTGGGTGAGGAGCACACCCGCAAGACCTCACAAGTCCATGCCCTGCTGCTCGAACTCATCCCCGGTGGCGCGAAGAGAGATCTCTCCGCAGCCCAGGCCAAGGCCCTGCTCGCCACCGTGCGACCACGTGACATCGCCGGCAAGACCCGACGCCGCGTCGCTGCCGAACTCATCGGCGACCTCGAGCGGATCTACGCGAGGAAGAAGGCCGCGGACAAGGAACTCAAAGCCCTCATCACCGCGACCGGAACAGGGCTGTTGGACCTGGAAGGCATCGGGCCCTCAGGGGCCGCGCGTTTGCTTGTTGAGGTCGGTGACATCACCCGGTTCCCGAACAAGAACCACTTCGGGTCCTGGACCGGCACTGCGCCGATCGACGCGTCCTCTGGCGACAACGTCAGGCACCGACTGTCGCGTGGCGGGAACCGGCAGATCAACCGGGTCCTGCACATCATGGCCACCGTCCAGCTGCGTCACGACACCGAAGGACGTGCGTTCTACGACCGCACCAAGGCCCGCGGGAAGACCTCGAACGAATCGATGCGGCTGCTCAAGCGAAGGCTGTCGGACATCGTCTATCGCACGATGGTCAACGATGCGGCGCGGCACATGGCGACGGGTCCGGGAGGGCAACGGGGTAACGACTCTGACTCCAGCGCGACCGGCTCACAACCCCGAACCAGCTCTTCGGACAAGCCACTTCCCAGACCCGTCAGAGACAAGTCTAAGACTCCACTCAGACGAGCTTCTTGACACAGAGGGGAGCCATGTCCGAGCGGATGTCACCTATGGTTGGGCGATGAATCTAGCCCGGTCGGCGCTGCTGTTCGCTCTCGCGAGTGCCTCGCTCACAGGGTGCGGTGATGAGGCCGGTGGACGCGCGCTCGACGCGGATCCAACATCGTCTCCGACAGGTCTGATTAGCCGGACGCCCGTGGCCGTGGATGTCACGAGTTCAGCCCAGAAACTCTTTGCGACCGTGGACGCGGCACTCGCTCAGGAATCAAGCGTCCGGCAAGAGATTGGCAACCTGAATCCGCCAGCCCCCACAGTCCTGCTTCAGGAGTACGGCACCGAAGACGACTTCATCCTCGAGATGGACGTGCAACACGACCTGCTGAGCTTCGCGCGGGCGAACGGCGAGTACTTCGGCCGCACCTCAAGCAAGGAGCCTTGGACCAAGGCTCCCGGCCCGCCGCCGGCCGACGACGAGCATCTCCTCGCGGTAGTGGCACACAGCGATGTTCGCGAGGACTTCCAGCGGATGGCGGCTATGGCACGGAACCTCGAGTACATCGGCGATGAGCAAGTGGCCGGCCAGAAGGTGCACCACTTCCACCTTGAACTCAACTTGGCCGCAATGGGAAATCCAGCCATGGTGCCCGCGCTTCTAACGGGGCCCAGGCCGGCCGATCTTTGGATCGCGCCGAACGGGCTGCCTGTGCGCGTCGACGTGCGTTACAGCGAGCCTCTTGCCAACACGCCGGGGACGGGGACAAGCCGCACCGACTACTCCCGATGGAGCGAGGCCGTCGCGCCCGACCTGGGCTGAACAGCCAGTGAGGAGCGCCTGACTTTTCGATCTTCGCCGCCCGCACATCGGCATGACAGGACGCATCCCGTTCCTTTCGTCAGGCCGCAGACCACCCATCGCTGCCTTGCTCGCGGCCTCCCCATCGATGCTCGACCTGAACCGGCGTCCCCCCATCCACCGGCGCCAAGAACGAACTGGCACACACCTATTGCATTCCCGGCCGAGATTCGTCCCGATGAATCTCGCTGCACCTGTCGGCGCCGGCAGGTCCCCAGGGGCGCCTTCCGTCAGTGGAGGCGTTCGGGTT
>NZ_JBMCZA010000041.1:0-1611 GCF_048654705.1 Nocardioides sp. CPCC 206348 | reverse complement strand
GGCTGCCGCGACAACCTCCCCCACCTGCAGCGGATCGCCGTCTACTCCGGCGAGGCACTGGAGGAGCTCGAGGTGGCGCTGGGGATCAGCGCCGAATCCTCGGCTGGGTAGCCCCCGACGGAGGGCAACGTGGCAACCTTCGCCGCAGGATCGAGCGCGGCATTCCGCCCAGATTGGGCGCCTCGCATTGCCCAGAATGCTGCCGAAGCGACGGACTCGCCTACTAACGTCAAGCAACGCCGCCACCGAGCGAGCGCACCAGCTTTCAGCTAACGGAAACTAGGACGAGCAATGAAGCTATGTCACATGCGTCTAAAGAACTTCCAGTCGTTCGGACCGACGCCAACGGACATTGAACTAAGCAGACTCACGTTCGTGCTCGGTCCTAACGGTTCTGGAAAAACCGCAGTCCTGCAAGCCTTGGCTCGCCTCTTCAGCCCGGTCCCGTCGATGCGCCGGGTTCAGCCCTCGGACTTCCATATCCCATTCGGGACCGCTCCCGAAGATGTCGACAACGAGTTGTGGCTGGAAGCCGACATTGAGTTCGAGGAGACCGCCGACGAAAAGGGCGACTACCCCTCGATTCCGCCGTTCTTCACGCACATGGCATTGGAGACCACAGGCGGTGTTCCGCGTATCCGAGTCCGTCTCACTGCCACACTCGAGATCGATGGCTACATCGACGAGAAGATCGAGTACGTCACGCAGACCGACGAAGGCGGCCAGCCAACTCAACTCTCGGAGATGTCGCGGCACGATCGGGCCGCGATCGAGGTGCACTACCTTCCTGCGCGACGCGACCCGGTCGACCACGTCGCTTTCACAGCCGCGTCACTGCTAGCAAGAATGTTGCGCGCCGCCGACTGGACTGACGAACGGGTCGAGATGGTTCGCCTAGCGGACGAACTCTCTGCGTCCATGGTCGCTAACTCTGCCGTCGCTGGAATTGGAGCGGAGGTACAGAACGCGTGGGCGACACTTCACAAGGGCAGCTTCTTCAAGGACCCGACGATCGCGTTCGGCCGTGGCGAACTCGATGGTGTTCTCCGACAGTTGACGATGACTTTTGCGCCAGGTCCCGGAGGCGGAACCGTTGACTTCGACCGGCTGAGCGATGGTCAAAAGTCCCTGCTCTACATCACGCTCGTACTGGCCTGGCGAGGCATAGCTCGGAAGGTGCTCAGCGGCGCCGAGACCTCGTTCGACCCCGACAAGTTGCGACCACCGGTGCACGTGATCTTGGCGCTTGAAGAGCCCGAGAACAGCCTGGCACCTCAGCACCTGGGCAGGATACTTCGCCAGCTCCGGACGGTTTGCGCCGACGACGACGTCCAGGCGCTCGTCGCGACTCACGCGCCCGCACTCCTTCACCGAGTCGATCCGGACGACATCCGATTCCTTCGTCTGGGTAACGACCGCGCGACTCAGGTCCGGACCGTACTGATGCCCGACGATGCCAACGACGCCGCGAAATACGTCCGCGAGGCCGTTCGTGCGTACCCGGAGTTGTACTTCGCTCGCCTCGTCATCCTCGGCGAGGGCGACAGCGAGCAGATTGTCCTGCCTCGGGCACTGGCTGCGACGGGCATGGCGGATGACGACGTGGCCGTG
>NZ_JBMCZA010000040.1:8644-10583 GCF_048654705.1 Nocardioides sp. CPCC 206348 | reverse complement strand
TGGAAGTGGTCACGGTTGATGTGGGTCCCCTTGCTGAAGGCCGGCTTCAGGTCGATGCCGTCCAGCGGGACGCCCGCCGGCAGCGGCGCTCGTGCATAGGAAGCGAGTGTCGTGTAGAGGTCCGTGCTGTTCACGATGGTGTCGTTCGCCCGGCCACCACCACGGACCAGGGCGGAGTTCTGGCTCCACACGATCCACGGCACGCGCACGCCGCCCTCGTACATCTGGCCCTTGTCGGCGCGCAGCGGACCGTTGAAGGCACCGGAGTTGACCGGGTCCTCCTCGCCGCCGTTGTCGGACGTGAAGATGACCAGCGTGTTCTCGGCCAGCGGCTTGCCCCCGTTGCGCGGGTCCGGAGTCTCCTCGAGGTAGTCGATGATCCGCGCCACCGACTGGTCCACCCCCTCAGTCAAGGCTCCGTACGACGGCTTGGCCGGGTCCTCGCCCGGCGTCTTGGCCTGGTACTTCGCCAACAGGTCCGGGCGCGCTTGCCGGTCGTTGACGGGGAAGTGCGGCGCGAACTCACTGACGAAGGCGAAGAACGGCTCGTCCTTGCTGCGGTCGATGAAGTCGAGCGTCGCGTCGGTCTGCGCATCGGTGACGTGCTTGTCCGTCCCGACGAGCGCATCGAGCTGCGCGTCCGTGACGCCCTTGCTGTACGGCGCGATGTTCTGGTCGACGTACTCCTGGGAGTAGTCGGCCCCGAACACGTCCAGCGCCGGGGCGACCGAGTCGTTGAACTGCCCGTTGGTGGCGAAGTAGTACGTCGCGTGCGAGTTCTGGCTGCCACCCCAGCTCTCGTCGTACCCATGGCTCGTGACGATCTCGTCGATGGAGCCGGTGACGTGGAACTTGCCGGTGTAGCCGGTGGTGTACCCGGCGTTCTGAAGGTTCTCACCGACGGTCGTGTGGCTCACCGGGACAGCGGTTCTGCCGTCCTCCGCCCGGCGACCCTGCGTCACGCCCAGCAGGGGGCTGCTCGCCGGACCGGTGATGGCGCCCACCGCGTAGACGTTGTTGGTCGGGCGGGTGGCGTACTGGCCGGTGTGCAGCGCCGTACGGGTCGGCGAGCACTGGACAGAGGCGTAGGCCTCAGTGAAGACCTGGCCCTCCTGGGCGAGCTGGTCGATCCTCGGCGTCTCGTTGAAGTCGTTGCCGTAGCCACCGTTGACCAGGTCGGTACTCAGGTCCGACCAGCCGAGGTCGTCGGCCATGACGAAGACGAGGTTGGGTCGTGGCGCCTCCTGGGCGGGTGCCGCGCCCGCGGTGGAGGCGTGAGAGTGACCGATGACTGGCCCAACGCTGAGCAGTGTCAGCACGGCGGGCACGGCGATCGACTTGAACGGGGTTCGCGACGGCATGGGTGATTCCTTCTCTCGGGTGGACTGCCGTCGCGAATCTATAGTTGTTCAGTGCACTTTGAGGACCATCGCCGTGCTCGGCCTTGACTCCCACGGTGCACGGGCCTCCGCCGGGAGGTGTGTTGGCGGGGATGAACCGGGGCGTCATACAAGCTGGTCGCCCCGGCAGCCAGAACGCATGACATCACGCGGGATCGGCGGGTCACGCTCATTCGACAGCAGGACCCACACGACCGACACACCGTTCCGGTCAGTTCAATAGCCACGCGGGACACATGGCCGATCCGGCTCAAATCTCAAACTGCCTCTGATCTGCGTTTCCGCAAGTCAGAGGCAGTTTTTCGGTCGGGCTGACAGGATTTGAACCTGCGCCCCCCTGGCCGACCACGGGAAAGCGACGCGACTCCCCCGGTCTTTGCTGTGTCATGAGCATTCCTGCCCTGACCTGCACAAACGCGCCCCGACTCCCCCTCGCGTCTCCGGTTCTTTGCGCCAACGTGATCTCGAATGACCCATTGGCTGGAGCTTTCGGGACATAAACGCGACACGGCTCAAATCCCCGAGCGAGCGGGATCTAC
>NZ_JBMCZA010000040.1:0-8585 GCF_048654705.1 Nocardioides sp. CPCC 206348 | reverse complement strand
GACCTAGGCCATGTCAGGAGGCTGTGCATGCCGCGACCCGTCGAGAACCTGACTGCGTCGGCCAGCCGCTCCCCCGACCGCACGCGTCGCCCCCGACCTCGCGAACGGATCCTCGAAGCGGCGCCGCAGGTGCTGATGCGAACGGGCATTGTCGGCTTTGGACTCGTAGAGGTTGCCAAGGAGGCTGGTGTTTCTCGACAGACGATCTACAACCACTTCGCCAGCCGAGACGACCTGCTGTCCGAACTCTTCGCCCAGGAGATGCGTTCGATCCACCTGCCGATCCAACAAGCGATCGGAAGCGAAACACCGGATCCCGAGAACATCGTCAGGCTCCTTCTGGCGGAGCTCGAGATGGGCCGGAACTTCCCCCTGTTCAAAGACCTGTTGGACCCGGCCAACGCCCCACGGGTTGCCGAACTCGTCTTCAACTCACCCGTCATCGACGCAATTCGCGATGAAGCATGGCTCCCGATTCTCGAACGCTACCGAGCTGCCGGACTGCTCAGAGCGGACCTGTCGCTTCCTGAAACCGTTCGCTGGATCACCTACCAACAGTTCTGGTTCGTTACTCACCCAGGAACCATCTGCGCCGACAACGAAGCCGCCGTTGCTCAGGTGATCAGGACTTTCATCCTTCCCGCGCTGATGCTTGAACACTGACGATCAGGCATGGAAGCACGAACGACCTGATGTGCAGCATCAACGCGTCCCGATCGTCTCCGCACACGATGTTGGGCTGAGTCAGAAGCCAGAACTGTTGGTAGGTGATCCACCGCACCATCTCTGGCAGGGGTACACCGTGTCGCAGGAGCCCGACATCTCGATAGCGTTCGAGGATCGGTAACCATGCCGCCTCTCGAGCATCAGCGACAGCATGGGAGTTGAAGACAATCTCGGCAACGCGCGGTGCGTTGACGGGGTCCAGCATGTCGTCGAAGAGCGGATACTGACGGCCGATTTCGAGTTCGGCAACAAGGAGATTGACCAGATTCTCGGGAGAGGCCGGTTTGTTGCCCAACTCGCGCTGCAGAGGGAGGTGCTTTGCGAACATTTCCTGGACCAGCAGGGCGCCCAGTAGCTCCTCACGACGATCAAAGTGGTTGTAGATCGTCTGGCGGGACACGCCCGCATGCCTGGCGACCTCCACCAGACCGAACTTGGCAACCCCTGTCCTGCGCAAGACGTCAGGAGCGGCCGCGAGGATCCGGTCCCGCGGGCTCAAGCGGGCTGGTCGAGTCATCTCCCCTGACCTACGAGTCCGGCTCACCAGCGTTTGCCTTTGCGGCACCGCGTGACCATCCCGATCAGACCGGGTCGACTGCGGCAACCTTCCAGGTGCCGTCGACCAATCGCATGACTACCTCGATCCGTGACCCGCTCAGCACAGGTACGTCGGACCCGGCTCTGGCTGCCACCTGGTTGACGAAGAGCAGGAGTTCGACCTTCTCATCCGATGCGCTGACAACCGACGCGCTGGCGATTTCGGTTCGCGTGACTGCCTTATGCTTTTTTGCCGCAGGGGCAACCTCATCCTCAATCAAGGTCGCGTACTTGGCCGCGAATTCACCCGTTACGAGCTCCGCGCGATCCTTCACCGCGCTGTCGACATCGCGGTAGTCGTAGGAGAGCAGTGTCGCAATGCTGTCCGCGCCAGCGGTCAACGCAACCGATGAAGCGTCATCCTTGCCCGCCTCAGCACCGTTTCGTCCGGCCACAACCCCGCCCGCCGCAGCGAGCAGGATCGCAGTCGCCACGAGAACGGCGATCACGCGACGCGGCTCAAGTTGACGGCTGCCGAGGGGTGCGCGCATTGCGAGCGACTTCTTCCCGCTGTTGTCCTGTTCGGCATCATCGATGGTCGGCGGCTCGTCTGCCTGCACCACTTCTTCGTTCTCCATCACTTCGTCGTCCTTCAAGATCACCTTGCTCATTGGACAAACACCACCTCGGAAGCGAGCCAGGGCCCGTCTTCCTTCCGCTCGAGTGAGACGGTCATGCGATACGAGCGTTCGTCGGCCTTGTCCTTGGTCGCGCTGTTCTTGACCTCAGTCACCATTGCGATCGCGATGGTGGCTTCTTCGTCCTTGAGTTCGACGACTCCAGACGACCGAACTTCGCCGCTGCTGGAGACCTTGTTGGCGGCGATCAGGTCAACCTGGTCGTCCAGGTTCGAGCGGACCTGTTTCGCGAACTCAGGTGTGCCTTGGGCTGCAAGGGCGTCGATGTCTTCGCGGGCAGTCTTGGGACTAATCGTCGCGAGCCCGAGAGCGACTCGCTCAGCGGTCTCGACGGCCTCTTTCTGGCTGTCCGACCGGACCTGATGGTCGTGGTACTCCCGGACCTGGTCGACCGCGAAGTACCCGGTAGCGACCAATGCTGCGGCCGAGACTCCACACGCAATTCGTTGACGCCGAGACCACGGCTCTACCTCCCGAGCGGGGACAGCAGAAGACTCGTCCATGATTCCTCCTTCTTGATTGGGGTTCCGGACCGTAGGGATCCGTTCAGGTGGTCGAGCAGAGGATTTCCGAGCTGGGCGAGCGGGTTCTCAATCGGGATGACCGTCAGCGGCTTGTCGTCGTTTCGGTATCCGTTGTCCCGACACTCCTGGACTGTTGCTGCTCGTCGTCCCTTCGGTGAGCCGGGCTCGAAGCACTGGAGGTTGCGGGTTCCCCGCACAACGCGCGGGTCGCCTTGTGGGATGTGGCAATACGCACCTTCTGGAAAGGCCATGTCGGTGAGGGCGTCCGGCCCGCGGGATCCGAGAGGCTCATCCGCGGTGGGCCAGCCCTTGGAACAGCCTCCCGGGTAGTTCGCGATCGTCTTGAACGCGAGCCGGAACATGCCGCCGCGAGATGGCGCTGTGTTTGCGATATTCGTGGCGGCAACCATCGGGTAGACGGTGAGGACTTGCTTCAAGGGAAGGTTGTAGGCACCGAGCAGATCCATGGTCACGTCGGCGGTCTTTGCGAGTTGGGCAACGGGCTGGGTGAGATCCTCGAGGAGTAGGGAGACCTCCTCTGCTGCAGGCGGAACATCCCGCAGGAGGGCTCGGATCGCCTTGTCGTTGGTACGCAGCTCGGCGGTGAATCCGGCGAGGTCGTCGGTCCATGCCCGAATCTCTGGGCTGGTGGCTACCTGCGTGTCGAGCAGGGTCTCTCCATCGTTGATGAGGTCATGCGTTTCGGGGTAGGCGTCCGACGCCTCCTGCACCAGGCCCTGAGTGTTCTCGTTGAGTCGAGCAAGGTCCGGTCCAAGGTCCCCGAATCCTGCTTCGGCCTCGTCGAGCACAACGCTGAGGCTGTTCAGGGGAACGGACGCCAGGAGTCGATCGACGTCATCGAGAACTTCAGCGATCTCCTGGGGAATCCGGGTCCGCGACAAGGGAATGTGGTCCCCTGACTTCAGGCGATCCCCACCGGACGAGACCGGAACCAGATCGACGTATTGCTCTCCGATCGCAGAGACACTCTTGATGACCGCCTCGACGTCCGCCGGCACCGATGCGTCTGCGTCGAAACGAAGGTCGGCAACCACTTCGCCGTCTTCGAGTGTCACGGCCGTGACCTTGCCGACCGTGACGCCGCGGTAGGTGACGTTTGCTTGCGGGTACAAGCCCGCCCCGGCCGCGAAGGTCGCGCTGACCTTCACCTGGCCAATCCCGATCAACGAAGGAATCTTGGCGTAGTGGAAGAAGATCAGACTGCAAGCGATCACCGTGAGTGTGGCGAACACAGCCAGTTGGATTCTGACTCGGCGTGTAACCATCACTGTCCCCCGTTCTTCTGAGCTCCGCCGAGCAGGAGCCCCTGCAAGATCTGAGACACGATGTCCTCCGGGGCATCTGGTGCGGGTTCCTTCTCGGTGTCCGGGGCAGAGCCCGGCTTGTCTTGACTGCCCGACTCTGTCGACGCGTCCGCGTCGCCGAGCGCGAGCGGGTCCTCGAGAGGGTCACCTGCATCTGCTGCCTGGCCGGTGACCTGCTGGCCCAGGAGGTTTTCCGATGCAGACAAGAGCCCAGCCAGTGGCGTGCCGCTGAGCAGGCCACGGTCGAGGGTGTCCAGACCCACATCGACGGTTCCCCAAAGGTTGATGAAGTCGCCACGCAGGTACTCCCCGAAGGTCCGCAGTGGGAAGGCGATCGTGCCGAGCAGCCACAGCGAGTCGGTGAGCGAGGATCCTGCGTCGGCCAACCCCTTGAGTGATGGGCCGAGGGCGGTGATGTTGCGGGTGAGGTTGTCCCCGCCGCGATCCACGAAGTCCGACAGCGAGGTGCCGAAGTCGCCGAGGCTCTCCAGGGTTCGGACCAGGCGTCGGCGGTCCTTCGCGAGCACCGCAAGTGCCGGGGGGAACGAATCAAGGGCATTGTTGATGGTGTCGTTTCCACCGGCCAACCGCCCCATCAGCCGGTTCATGGCCTTGGTTGCCTGGATGATGCTGCCGCGGCGGGTGTCGAGTTCGGTGGCGAGGCGTGCTGCCCGGCGCAGGAGTTGACGGGTTGTGCCCTCGCGGCCGCCTAGTGCCTTGTTCAGTTCGGTCGCGATGGTCTTGATCTGGCTCAGGCCGCCGCCGTTGAGGAGGGTGGCGGTCGCAGCCAGGACGTCTTCGGTTTGTGGGTAGCTTCCGGTCTGATCGCGACCGATGACTGAGCCCTCGGCGAGGACGCCGTCTTCTTTCCCTGGGGGCGGTGGAATCAACTCGATGTGCTTCGCCCCCAGTAGCGAGGTCTGTCCGATCCTTGCGGTCACGTTGGCCGGGAGTTCGACGCTGTCGTCCAGTGAGATCGTCAACACGGGCAGGTTGTCGACGAGTTCAATTTCCTGGATCGTCCCGACGTTGACGTCCGCGACTCGCACGGGCGTGTTGGGGACGATGTTGAGCGCGTTGCTGAGCTCGACACGCACCCTGAATGAGTTCTCGCCCACGCCCTTGCTCCCAGGGAGGGACAACGAGTTCAGATTCTCGTATCCGCAGGCGGTGAACAGGACCAGGATCGGCAACAGTACGCCGACGAGTCCTCGCCTCAGCCGTGTCGTCACGACTTACCTCCAGTCAGCAGTCCGAGCAAGTCGAGGCTGTCTGTCGACGGCGGAAGCTCGCTCTTCGAGTCGTTCGGATAGGGATTGTCTTCATCCGGTTCGGCTGGCAACGTGCCGCCGCCGCCCGGAAGCTCCAGGGCCCCGCCCAGGCCGACAGGCGGGGCGGCAATCCCCAGCTTGTTGAGCAGCGGAGCGAGGTAGGTCGCGCATGCGTCAAGACCTGTTCCGGCGTTTCCGGAGGCTTGCGATACGAGGGCGCACAACAGTTGACCCGGAGCAGCGAGGTTGTCGACCATCAGGCCGCCGGTCCACGCCTGCATGCTCGGCGAGGCAATGTTCAAGAAGTTCGTGAGCGTGTTCGGTCCGACGTGCAGCACGGTCGCGAGTTCGTCGCGAGAGTTTGCCAGCATGGTCGTCAAGCTGGCCAGTCGCTTGGTGGCCTGCGTGAGGCCAGGCCGGTTCTCCTTCACAAAGGACTCGACGAGCACTGCTGCTCGGTCAACACTGCGGATGGCGGCAGTGAGTTCGTCTCCGTTGTCGTCGAGCAGGTCGCCGGCGCTGGCCAGGTTGCGGTTGAAGGCTGCGACGCCCTTGTCCAGGCTTGCCATTGCGCTGACGAAGACCTGGAGGTTGCGAATGGCTCCGAAGAGGTCACCCTTGCCGGTTGCAAGGGTGTCCATCGCCGACGAAAACTCCTTGATCATGGTGTTGAAGCGCTTGCCCTGACCCTTGCCGTTCTTGGCGGCAACGTCGAGGAACTCCCCCAGCGCGCCGTTCTCGTCACTTTCGTTGGGCCCCAGAGATGTACTCAGGCGGGAGAGTTCGGACTTGAGGTCGTCGAACTCGAGAGGTGACGCAGTACGGAGCATCGGAATCGTGGCCCCGTCCTCGAGAATCGGACCGCCGTCATAGGCCGGCTCGAGTTGGACGAATCGGGTTGCGACCAGGGTGGGAGACACGATGACTGCGTGGACCTCGGCGGGAAGGTCGTACTTGGCGTCGTAGGAGAATTCGACCTTCACCTTGTCGTCGGTCGCGGTGATCTTGTCGATCTTGCCGACTTCGACACCGAGGATCCTGACTTTGTCGTTCTTGTAGACACTGGTGAACGAATCGAAGTACGCCACTCCGTGTTTGGTGTCGGCCTCGCGCACTGCGTTGAAGGAGACGACCACGAGAAGCAGAGCGCCCAAGGCGATCGTCACGCGGTACAGGGGCTTTCCTAGACGGGTCACGGCAGGTCACCTTCTCCGATGTTGAGGCCCGGTTGGCCGGTCAGTCCGTTGAGCACGCTGGGCAGGCCGATCTGACCCGTGGGCAGTTCGAGGTGGCCGTTGAACCAGGGTCCGTGTCCGACGCCCTCGCCCAGGCCGGCGAGGAAGATCGACGCCCGGTGGAGAGAAACGCTGATGTTTTCCTCGTTCTTGTTGAGGATCGCGAGGACCTTGTTCAGTTCCTTCATCGCGGGACGAAGTTGACGTTGGTTGTCCTTGACCAGGCCGGTGACCTGCTCGGCGAGTCCAGAGGCGTTCTTGATGAGTCGTTCGATCACCTGACGCCGCTGGATGAGTTCAACCATGATCAGGTTGCCGTCCCGGATCAGGAGCTTGATCTGGTCCGTGCGCTCCCGGAAGGTCCCGGTCACCTTCTTGGCACGAGTGAAGAGTTCGCGCAGCGCCTTGTCCCGTGACGAAATCACACGCGACAGCTCGGTGACGCCTTCGAAGGCCGGCGTCAGTTCGTCCGACGTCTGACGGAAAGTGTCGGAGAAGGTGGTCATGGCAGCTGCCACTGAGTCGAGATCCAGCTTCTTCGTGTGCTCGGCCACCTGAGCAAGGCTGTCGGTCAGGTTGTACGGCGCCGCTGTCCTGTCGAGTGGAATCTCGGCCCCGGACTTCAGTTCGCCGTCCCCTCGCGGGGTGAGGCTGATGTACCTGGCACCGAGGAGGGTCCCGGTCTTGATCGCAGCGGCGGTCTGGTCGCCCAGGTCGACGTCCTTGACCGTGAACTGGACGACGACAGCAGCACGATCGAGATCGATGCCCTTGACCTTGCCGACGGTGACACCCGCGACCTGGACGGGATCGCCAACCTTGAGGCCCCCTGATTCAGAGAACCGAGCGGTGTAGGTGTTGCCGGAGATCAGGGGGATGTCCGCGATGCGGAACGAGCCCAGGATCAGGAGGGCGAGTGTCACCACGCTGACGACCGCAATCATCGTGAGGTTCCGTTCGCGGAAGGTCTTGTGTTTGGTCATGTCCATGGTTACTGCTTCCCCTCTCGGGAGGCGGCGTCCGCGGCTTCGCGTTCCTCCGGTGTCTGCAGGGGTGCTACCCCGGGCTTGCAACGCTTGATGCTGTCGGCCGGCCCAACCCAGGGCGTGTAGTAGGCGTTTCCTAGCGGGTCTGTGACACGGAGCCTCAGCGAGCAGAGGTAGAGGTTGTATCCGGACCCACGCGAGGCGAGTCGACCGATGCGGAGGTAGGCCCCTGGCAGCATCCGCAGGAACTCGTTGAGAGTGCCGCTCCCGGCGTTGGCCTGCCGAGAAACGCGGCCGACCTGCCGAACCATTTCCTGGAACGGGTCGCGCACCTGCACCAGCAATCCGTTCATGCTCGTGACGAGCTTGTCGACGTTCGCGAACGAGCGGCCGAGGCGACCGCGATCCAGTGCAAGACCCGATGCGAGCTGCTGCAACGTTGAGACTGTGTCACTGAGTTCAACGCTGTGTGTGTCGAGATTGCCCAGGACGGTGTTCATGTTGGTGATCACCTGTCCGATCACCTCGTCTTCGTTGGCAAGACCGGACGAGAAGCTCCCAATGCGGCGCAGCAGCGTCTCGATGGTGCCGCCCTCACCTTGAAGGACCGCGACCAGTTCTCCAGACAGTTGGTTGATCTGCTTGGGGTCGAGGCCTTGGAACAGGGGCTTGAGACCGCCGAGCAGCAGGTCAAGGTCGAGCGCCGGTGAGGTGCGGTCCACCGGGATGGTGGTGCCCTTCGACAGTGCGCCCGAGCCACCGCCAGGCACCAGTTCGAGGTAGCGGTCTCCGGTGAGATTCTTGTAGCGAACCGCCGCGCGAGCCTTGTCGTCGAGCGACACCGTGTCCTTGATCTGGAACCGGACCTCGCCGCGATTCTGGTCGTTCACCGTGATCTCGTCGACAGTGCCGACCTTCACGCCGGCGACCAGGACGTCGTCACCAGGTTGGAGATCGGATGCGTCGGCGAAGACCGCCCCGTATCCGGACTTGTCATAGAACGTGAATCCACCAAGTTCGATGGCAACAAAAGCAAGGACCAGAGTCGTGGTGACCGCGAAGATCAACGACTTGACGAGCGGTTTGCCGATTGCAATGGATGACTTCGTCATTGCGTGCCTCCCAGCGCGAGTGGGCCGAAGAGCTGGAGAACCAGCGGGTCGCCCTTGAGCGAATAGTCGTTCTCATCCGGGCCTGGAGGATTGGGTTCTCCGCCCAAGTCGACGGGGTCCAGAAGCGAGCGCGGGTACCCGCGACCCGAGTAGTCGGGCATCCCGTGGCAG
>NZ_JBMCZA010000039.1:0-9840 GCF_048654705.1 Nocardioides sp. CPCC 206348 | reverse complement strand
CACAGCCCCTTGGTATGCGCGAAGTACGACAACACCTTCGCGTGCCACCCCGTCACGTAGTCCAAAGTTCCGTCGAACCGACTACCCCAGGCGACTTCCAGATCAGCACTTTGATCGCGTGTACGGGTTCTTCGCCCTGCGAACGGGGGGTTCCCTGCAACGATGACACTCTCTGTCAGTGGACAGATCGCATGCCAGTCCGTGCGCAGCGCATTAGCGACGACGATCTTCGCGGACTTCTGAATCGGGAGCCGCTCTGGCGCAACTCCAAACCGCTCCTTCATTCTGAGATCGCACTGACGGTCCATGAGGAACATGGCGGTCTCCGCGATCCGCGCGGGCCACTCGTCGATCTCAATGCCATAAAAATGGTCAAGCGTCACCTTGAGTAGGTGGGTCCAGTCGGCATCGAGGGTGGCCGCATCCTCTCCTTGCTGGATGTCCGCAAGCGCGCCCATGAGCTCCAGTTCAAGCGCTCGCAACTCGCGATAGGCGACGATGATGAAGTTGCCGCAACCACAAGCAGGATCCATGTAGCGGATCTCGCCAAGCTTCTTCCACAGGACATTGAGCGCATTCACGCGCTTCTTGGCAGAATCCCGCGCAAGCGCAACGTCGAACTCGGTCCGTAGTTCGTCGAGGAAGAGCGGGTTGAGCGTCTTGAGGATGTTCTCCTCAGACGTGTAATGCTCGCCCAACTCGCGGCGCGTCTGGGCGTCTCGGACCGACTGGAACATAGAGCCGAATATGGCCGGACTGATAGTGGACCAGTCGACCGCGCTTGCATCGAGAATGGCCTTACGGAAGTCGTTATCGAGGTCAGGCAGAGTGATCGTCTCGTCGAAGATGCCGCCATTGACGTAAGGGAACGCTGCCAGCTCCGGCGCCAGGCCAGCTCGGTCACCAGGAGACGTGTTGAGGGCGCGGAAGAGTGCGTTGAGTCGGGCAGCGATGTCGGATCCGTCGCGCTCTGTGTCGTCCTTTATGAAGTCCTGGAAAAGATCAGGAAGCGGCTCACCCGAAGAGTCTTTCCACATCTCGGTGTCATCACCGAAGAGCAGGAAAAGCACGCGCGCAAGGCTGACCGAGATCTCATGGTCGCGCTTCTTGGGATCAGAGCCGGGCGCGTACCCCTTCTCGACTGCGGCGTACATCTGGGCCATGAGCTTGGATGCACGCTTGGTTTCGTTCTTGGTTTCGACATCGAAGGCTCCGCGAACTCGCGAGAGCAGATCGTTGACATCGAGGACCACGTCGCTCGGCAGCCGAATGGCATCAAGCTTCATCACGAACTGCGGGTCGGGGCTGCCGACCCTGTGAACGTGACGGGCGGGCCGTGAGATGACTCCCGCGCCCTTGGCGGTGCGCGATGGCCAGCGCCACACCTGCTTGTCTCCATCGTGGAAGATCACCAGGCGGTTCGTGGAGTTCTTCGCGATGGCCTGGTCGAACTTCGCTTCCGCGGCGGAGCCAGGAAGGGCCGGGACTTCCCAGACCCGAACTCCCTTGAAGGAGGAGACGTTGGTCGCCTTCACCGTGGAACCATCGTCGAGCTCGATCTCGATGGGCGCTTGATCTGGACTGTGCCAAAACAGGTCAACACGGAACAGTTTGCTGAAGTCGCCCTTGTCGGCTTCCGCGATGAGTCCGTCGGTCATCGCGGCGTCACCCCAATCGAGCACACGATCTTGATCTCATCCTTCTCGGTCGAACCGATCACCAGCCGCTCCTCGTCGTGGAGCTGCTTCACCATGTCGGCCAAATCTTGGTCGGAATACTTGCTGCGCCGTGCCTGCCGAAGGCGGATGTTGGCGTACTCAGTCAAAGGGCGATCCATCATGGCCTCCAGCGCCACACTTGCATCGGCTCCATAGATCGTTCCGCCCAGGCGTTCGACCGCCCACTTGCGGACCCCGCGAAGGTTTCCGACCGCCACCATCTCGTTGCTGAGTTTGCCCTTGATCAGACCCGACTCACGTCCGAAGTGGTCGGGGCGGAGTGCGGCAGTCGGAGTGGTCTCCTGAGCACGGAAGATGTGGAGTGCTTCGAGCGGAGTCAGCAATCGCTCGATCATTTCGCCGCCATCGGGGTTGTCGAACGAAGCAGCGAAGGCGTCGACGCCCGACGTCGTGCTCGCGAAAGTGGTGACGCCGGTCTTCGTCTCGTGGTCGTACGGTTCGCGAGTGCTGTGAATGAGGTCCTGCATCTTGAGAACCTTCCCTGCCAGGTCTGGCTTGTCGTCCTTCACGCGTGACCAGACCAGCCAGGCCTCGCTAACGGCATCTGCTTCGCCCTCGTCCTGGTCCAGTTCATCCTCTGACGGGACGGCACCCTTGTAGAGATCATCAAGAAGGTTCACTTCCTTGGCATCTCCGAAGAACCGCTCATCGGAGCCGAACGCAGCGGCGTTGTCGCCGAGACGCTGCCTGATCCGTTGGCGTAGCTGGATTGCTTGTTCGACCTTCTCGTGGGTGATGAGGTAGATGAAGACCGAGTCTGACTTCTGACCCACTCGGTCAACACGTCCCGCACGTTGGATGATGCGGATGATCGCCCACGGAAGGTCGTAGTTCACGACGATGTGGGAGTCCTGAAGGTTCTGTCCCTCGGACAGCACGTCAGTCGCAATGAGGACGTCGATCGGGTCGACGACAGACGTCAGATCGTCTTCGTCGCCGGGAAGCCGGTTGCTGTTCGGCGAGAACCTTCGAGCGATCGCGGCGGGATCTTCAGAATCCCCGGAAGCAAGACCGACGTTCGGAATGCCGGCGTCCTTGAGTGCCTGCGCGACATACATGGCCGTGTCGGCGTACTCGGTGAAGACCAAGACCTTGTCACCCGCATGCTTGTCGCGGAGAAGGTCGACCAGTGCATTGACCTTCGAATCCTTAGCTGCGTCCCACGGGCCAAAGCTGTCGAGCAGTTCGGTGATGATCCGGTTATCACGTTGGAGGTCCTTCTTCAGCGTCGGCTTGAATAGCTTCGTCGCCAGCCACTTCGTCGAGGACGGCAGGCGGCGCTGGAGTTCGCGATACTGGGACTCCAGGCTGCCGTACATGTCCTCGTCCTCTTCGAGGTCATCGTCCGACACCATGAACTGGTGGTCGCTGAAGCTTCCGAGGGGCACGTCTAGATCGTTCTCGATCGCATAGATGAAGAGCTCGTTCCGGGCGCGCTGTCTCTGCAGACTGAGGATGAACGAGTGGCCGGAAGACGACAGTCGCTTGAAGAGGCCGATCCTGACGAACCCACTGACATTGCCGCGGCCCGATCGGATGTCAGCCAGGATCTTGGCGTCCTTATCCGAGTGGACGGCCTTGGGGTCGTCGTAGTCGGCAAGGCGATAGCGAGGCAGAGTGAGGTCACGGACCGCGTCAAGGGTGCCCTCTTCCTCCATCAGCTTGGCCGGGTCGTCATCGGCGAAGTCGTGGCTCAACGGGCGAGGCAACCGGGTCGGGAAGTGGAAACGCTGACCGTTGGCGAACTGAAGGTACTCGCGCTCCTCCGTCTTGCCATTCGGGAGAGTGACGGTCTCCTTCTTGGCGGTGCGCTTGATGAACGAGCGTGTTCGCCGAACGAGGTGATCGCTCATCAGGCGCTTCCAGTCCTCAGGCTCTTCGGATCTGCGGAATGCGGCCAACGTTGTGATCTTGCCGTCGACCTTGTCGATGAGGGCGGGGTCCTTGGCCATCGCAGCGGTGGGCTGGATGCCGAGATCCTCGTCATCGTCGATGTAGAGGCCGATCTGGTTCGCCACGTCGGCGAAGGCGAGGTTGTAGGGAGTCGCGGTGAGCAGCAGAACCTTCGAGCCGTTGCGACGGACGTAGTCCTGGATCGCCTCGGAGGCCTTCGTGCTGTTGTTCCGCAGGTTGTGCGACTCATCGCAGATGACCAGGTGAAAGCGCTTGAGCTCCGGCAGCCTCTTGTCTGCCATCGAGTACGGGACTACCCGCGCCCCCACAAGCCCGTACCTCTCGAGGTGCTCCTCCCACATGTGCTGCAAGTTCTTGGGGCACAGAACCAGCGTCGTGTAGTCCTCGGCGGCTTCGAGCATGAGAGCAGTCGCGACAGCGGTCAGGGTCTTGCCGAGGCCGACCACGTCGCCGAGCATCGTGCCGCCGCGCCGGACAATCCGGCGGGCGAGCGTGCGTACAGCCGTCTCTTGATAGTCAAGGAGGAGGTTCTGCATCGACGGCGGCAGGACGTAGCCCATCCCCTCGCGCGCGTCCTCGGACAAGCTGTAGCAGACCCTGAGGTAGACCTCGTACGGCGTCGGCTGAGAGTCAGATGCCCAGGACTCTTCGATCAGCTCGATGATCTCCGCCGTGATCTCGAGGGAGAAGTGGTCATCCCATCGGTCCGTGAACCAGTCTGCGAGCTTCTTCGAGGCATCGTCGTCCTTGACGTCGATGTTCAGTTCCAGGTTCCGAAAGAGCCCTGCGTTCGTCAGGTTCGAAGAGCCGACGTATGCGCGCCGCTCGGCCATCTGATTGCCAGGCGCATGGAAGATGTATGTCTTTCCGTGCAACGGGGCGCTCGTGAAGACCTTCATCTGCACGGCCCCTGACTCAAGGTGACTCTTGAGCTGCTGGAGCGTGCGCTGCTCCGCCTCTGACGGCAGCCCACGCATCAGTTGAGTCCGCAGGTGCTTGACGAGCTGCTCCTTGGCAGCGAGCGCTTTGCCCATGTCGTTCATGTCCGAGCCGTAAGGCGGTGGCTGAACAGCGTCCTGCAGCGCCGACAGCATGAGTGCCGAGTCAGCAGGCATGACCATGCCGATCAACACACGCGCGATGGAGGGGTCTCCGGGCTGACGATTCTCAAGCTTGCCGTCGACGATGTCGGCGAAACTCGCCCATCCGCGCAGGTCGAAGTATCCCGTCGCCACATCGCAGGTGTCGAAGTTGGACAGCGCGGACTGGAGGGCAGGACCAATCGCGGACTCCGTCTTCAGGTTGTCGAAGATGTCCGGCACAAGTCCTCCAGAGATGGTTGGTTCGCTCCGTCGAACCCTACCGACGGCTACCGACAAAATGGTTCGCATCCCGCACGATCTCTCGTCTGCGCCGGGCACAACGACCATCTATGTCCGATTGCGCAGGCGTCGCTCACAAAATGTCGATGACGATGGTCGGGCGAGGCGGCGGCTCCGCGTCGACAACCTGCGTCCAACGCAAGATCCACGCCGGGTCGAAGCCGACGATGTGCGATACGAGAGCGACCGTCTGGCCCCCAAACGCCTGCTTGAGCGCTTGCCTCAGGAGGAGCGGCTTCTCATCAACGACCTCAACGGGCTCATTCATCTCCCGCCCCCGACGACGATTCAATGTGACCCACCACGCCGATGCCGAACCGATCCACGGTCCGGGTGGCAATGAGGACTAGGCCTTCTTCTCCGTGCCCTGCGGCCCGATGCGTCGCGACCGCCACTTCTTTGGATCGTCACGAAAACTCACAGCATCTGGCAGGACGACGAGCGAGTCAGGAGTTGGCCGGCTTCCCCGGTCGATCTGTGAGAGGAACGACTGGGTGAAGTCGAGTTGCTTCGCGAGCGCGGTCTGAGGGAGGCCGACGATATGACGGGAGCCGTCTGCCGCTGCCCGGCGAGCGGTGGGGAACCTCAAGAGCCATTCTCTTCCTCGCTGGACTCGGCCTTGAGAAGTCCTCATCGTCGTCCGATCCAGCGAACTTGGTGGCGCCAGCGGCGCAGCTCGGATCATTTATGCGAACGCACCCAAATCCCCCGCGCGTGGTTCTAAGCTGCGACTCTAAAGTTGCTTGCGAGGACGGGGTGGAGCAAGGCATGGGTCTCGGCCAGTCAGAGCTCTTCGCGTCCGCTGAGCAGGCCCTATTGCATGCCGGGGCCGACGTTTGGATTACAGACTCGGACGCTCTGCCTGCGGTGGTGGCGAACCATCCTCGGTGTGGCCTCATCGCAATCGACCAGTTCGCCGCCGATGACGCAGCGGTCGCGCTCAACCGCAGGGTGGCGACGTTGCGCTCCGCAGTCCCCGAGCTGGCGCGCACACAGGTGCTGCGGCAACTTCTGGACGTCGAACGCTCCGCGGATGTGGCTGAAGGCGCGTGGCTGTGCGATCTACCTGATCGCGAATACGACCCAGACGCCACCCGGGCTCTGGCGGAATACTTCGGCCCCAGGGTGACGGTCGAAGTGCCGGTGCGGGCACCCATGCGCGACTCCGGAGCGACAGACCGATTAGTGCATCGAATCCGTCTCGACGCACAGCAGGCAGAAGCTGCCCTTCGGGACGTGGACGGCATGCTCGTGATCACCGGTCCGCCGGGGAGTGGCAAGACTCTCGTGCTGTGTGCACGCGCCAACCGGCTGGCCAAGCAGCACCCTGACTGGGACATCCGCGTGCTCTGCTACAACCGGATGCTGGTTCCCTACCTCAGGAAACTCACCTCGGAGCATCCAAATGTTCGCGTCAACACGGTCGGGAACTTCTCAGCCTCTCTAGGCGTGCAAATGTCGCTCACCGATCCGGACCGTGCGTGGCGGGACCTTGACGCGGCCGTGCGGAGGGGTCTTGTCCCGGCAATCGACGCCGTGCTGATCGACGAGTGGCAGGACTTCTACCCAGCTTGGACCGCTCTAGCCGAGCGCGTCCTTCGACCGGGGCGAGGCGGGATGGTTGTGGCAGGTGACCCCAAACAAGCGCTTTACCACGACCTCGGCATGAACAAGCCCGTCTCGCTTCCTGTGGAGACCCTCACCCTAGATCGTCCTTATCGCTCAACCCGTCAGATCCTCGATGTCACCTCGGCGCTCGGCAAACAACTAGACATCAAGGGCCGCGATCACGCCTTCGAAGGCGAGCCGGTCGACCTCGTGTGGGCGACCACCAATGCCGACCAGGCAGCCTCAGTCGCCCGCGACGTCGCGCTGCTCCTCCAGGACGGCGCTCGTCTGCCACAAGACATCGGGGTCCTGGCGACCCGCAAGTGGGCCATGGGTGGGGTGGCCCGCGCCCTGGATGAGGCTGACGTGCCATGCCGAGTCGTCTACCCCAGCCAGGCGGACACCCTCGATCTGACGGAACCCAAGGTCAAGATCCTCACCGTGCACTCCGCCAAGGGGCTTGAGTTCGACGTCGTCTTCCTCGTGGGGCTCGAGCAGCTTCCCGACCCAGACGGCACCGACGAAGTCGACCGCCAGGGGCGCACCGGATACGTCGGCGCCACTCGTGCCCGGGACCAACTCGTCCTCAGCTACTCCAAGGACAACGCCTACCTCGAGCGCATTCGGACCCTGCCCGAAGCCACCCTGCGCCGCTGGGTTTGGCCCGACGACTATCCGGAGGCGTAGCAAGTGGCTGACCTGAGGGTGAAGGACGAGTGGGTCGGGCCTGGTGAGAAGAAGACCGCCGAGCATCTGCGCGACACCCTGCCAGACGACTGGGTGATCTTCGCCGGACGCAAGCTCGCCGGCGAGAACCGCGATGACGTTGACCTGATCGTCGTAGGTCACGGCAAGATCTTCGTGTTGGACGAAAAGTCCTGGGGCCCTCGGCTCGTGGTGGACGACAGCTATTGGTATGTCAACAGCCGGGCCAGGCAGAACCCGATCGGTCGCGTGGGTCAACTCTCGCGCAAGCTGGCGACCAAACTGAAAGATCACGCGAAGGGCTACAAGCAGGTCCCCGGCAAGCGGGTCGTGCCCGGGATCGTGCTCAGCCACGACAACCTCCAGATCCTGAGTGGCCTCAACCACGACATCAGCGAGCACGTCTGGCAGCTGTCGGCGGCTGGGGCGGAAATGCTAAAGATAGACAAAGCCGAAACGCCGCTCGGTCACGCTCGCAAGGCCGTCATCGCCTACCTCGATGACCTTCCAGCGGGCGGCAAGATCCAGATGCTCGGTGACTTCCGAGTGGACAACCGGATGGCCGTTCCTGGCAAGGAACAGGCCTACGAAGCTGTCGATTCTTCCGACCGTCCCGTCGTGCTCAAGTGCTATCCAGTGGCCGCACTGGAGGAGCTCGGGGACCCAACCGAGTTTCTGCGACGCGAAACCAAGGCGCTCAACAAGCTCGCTGAATCCGGCCGAGCCTGGCAAGCACTTCCGTTCTTCCGCGACGAGGCCTACGGCCTCTTCGTGGTTCCTGTCGTCAGGCCGCCCAACGCGCGGAGCCTGGCCAAGAGTCTGAAGGACCTTGACCCGGAGCGCCCCGCAGGTCGACTGCCCGACGACATCGCACGCAACCTGGTTGTTGACGCCTACACCGCGCTCGCCGAAGTCCACGCCGAAGGACTCGTCCACCGCGCCCTGGACCCCGGACGAATCTGGCTTGGGCGCGCGCTGAGGGTCATGTTCAGCGACTTCCACCTGGCCCGCATCGACAACGCGCAGACGATCGTTGCGTGGGAACCCGACGAAGACAGCAGCAATGACTACCGGGCTCCGGAGTGCGCTGTGAGCCTGGCTACGGCGACACCTAGGTCGGACGTGTTCAGCCTTTCGATGTGTCTCATCGAGTGGCTGCTGGGAGAGTCTGCTCCTGAGCTGACGATCGAGCAGATGCAAGCGAAGTTGCTTGATTCCTACCCTTGGGCGTCACCGATGGCAGTTGCGCTGGAGGATGCCGGATCACGTCCGAGTGCCGAGGAGTTGATGCTTAGTCTCACGCCGAAACCCAAGTCTCTGACGGAGGCCCACAGCACGGCAACTAACGAATTCACCCCGGGTGGCGTGGTGGGTGACCGCTACCGCATTGAGGAAAAACTGGGCGAGGGCGGCTTTGCCGTCACGTGGAAGGTCTTCGACACGTGGCCCGGACACCACAAGGTGCTCAAGCAGTTCAAGGTGGCGATGCCTGAGACGCTCCGAGAGGAGTATCAGGCAGCCAACCAGCTCAACCATGATTGCTGTGGTCGCGTTTACGACATCCAGATCGACAAGACCCCGCCTTACCTAGTGCAGGAGTACGTGGAGGGCCAGAGCCTCGACGTGGTGGGGATCGACCGCTCGCTGAAGGAGCTCCGTCAGATCGCCGAGCATGTCCTCACGGCCCTTGCCTACGTCCACGGCAAGGACCTTCTGCACGGCGATGTCACACCGGCCAATATCGTGGCCGCCAATGACGGCAGCGGGATTGCCAAGCTCATTGACTTCGGCCTCGCGACACCCCGTGGACAACGACCGCAGGGCTGGACCCCCAAGTTCGCCGCACCCGAGGTGCTTAACGGGAAGCCGGCAAAACCTTCTAGCGACCTCTTCGGCTTCGCCGCGAGCCTCGCCTTCGCCATGCTCGGACGACCCATCACCCGCGTCACAGACGGTCGGGTTGAGATCGTCCCACTCACTCCAGACGACCGCCAGGTGTGGGGAAACGAAGGAGAGGCCTTCCTGCAGGCGCTGCTCAAGGGCGTACAGCTTGATCCAGCCGACCGACCCGCGAGCGCTACGGAGTTCTTGAACCTCGTTCGTGCCGCTCGTCCAGCGACTCCGCTCGCTCCATCCGTCACTCCCGGCCCTTCACTCGAACTCACGGAAGTCCACAACGAGGCCGTGACATCGATCCGGCGTCTCTACCGCGGGAGCGTCGCTGGCAACGGCGGTAACCGCGGGCTGGACGATCCGTTTGCTGTGGACACTTACGTGCCAACAGCGCTCGACACCCAGCTCCTTCCCCGGGTGCTGGCCGGTGAGCTCGACGTCGTCCTCCTTAGCGGCAACCCCGGCGACGGAAAGACCGCTGTCCTGGTGACGCTAGGCGACCAGCTACGCTCAGCGGGCGCAAACATTGAGCACCAAGACGAGGCTGGCTGGCGGATGCGGCTAGGGCGTGTCTCCCAAGTCCGCGCCGGTAGGGCTGT
>NZ_JBMCZA010000038.1:0-8303 GCF_048654705.1 Nocardioides sp. CPCC 206348 | reverse complement strand
GTGATGTCGAGCAGGTCGGCGACCAGGCACGCACTCAGCCACAGCTGCGTCGGCTCGGGCAGCGCGTGGAAGCCTTCGGCGAGGATGTCCGCCGGCACCGTCCTGAGCGCGACGAAGTCCTTGCGCCAGGCGTTGTCCGTGAACCGCGGCGACCAGAGCTCCACGAAGCGGTCGCGGTTCTCCGCCGTCGCACCGTCCGTCGGCGGTGGCTCGGCGCAGCGCACCGCGCTGCCACTGGCCACGGCCGGGAGGGGAGCGGCGTGCGCGGCCTCCGGGTTCACGAGGGCAGCCAGCATCACGGCTGAGGACAGGGCAGCACAAAGGGTCCGAGCGCGCACGGAGAACACCTGCCAAATCGGGGGATTGGGAGCAAAGCAGGAAAAGTGGCGGTGCTCACTATCTTCCTGTGCGCGGGTGCGCGCCAGCCACTCCGGAAAGTCTTTACCTTTCTCTGCCCTGAAGGGCGAGGCAGGTGTGCCCGTTCGCTCCCTGGTCCGGTCAGCGCCCCTTGAAGTCGGGCTTCCGCTTCTCCAGGAACGCGCGCGGACCTTCCTTGGCGTCCTCCGAGGAGAAGACCGGAGCGCCGACCCTGGCGTCGTCGGCCCAGCAGTCGTCCTCGTGCTTGCCTTCCGAGTCGCGCATCGTCTTGAGGATCGCCTGGACGGCGATCGGGCCGTTGGCAGCGACCATGTCCGCGAGCTCGTGCGCCTTGGCCAGTGCCTGGCCGTCGGGTACGACGTGGCCGATCAGGCCCAGCTCCCTGGCCTCCGGGGCGAGCAGGGTGCGTCCGGTCAGCAGCAGCTCGGCTGCCACCGTGTACGGGATCTGGCGGGGGAGCCGGACCGCCGAGCCGCCCATCGGGTACAGGCTCCACCGGGCCTCGGCGACCCCGAACTTCGCCGATTCACCGGCGACGCGGATGTCGGTGCCCTGCAGGATCTCGGTGCCGCCGGCGATCGCCGGGCCCTCCACGGCCGCGATCAGCGGCTTGGTCAACCGGAACCCCTTGAGCAGCCCCTTGATCACCGTCGGGTCGTACGCGCCGGACTCGAAGGCCTCCGACGGCGGCTTCTTGTCGGCTGCCTGCAGGTCCATGCCCGCGCAGAAGAAGCCGCCTGCGCCAGTGAGGATGCAGACCCGGATCTCGGGGTCGGAGTTCACCCGGTCCCAGGCCTGTTCCATGATCCGCAGCATCGCGCCGGACAGTGCGTTGCGGCGCTCCGGACGGTTCATGGTGACGATCAGCTTGTGACCGTCCTGCTCGACAAGGCAGTCGGGTCCACGGTCGTTGGCAGCGTCATCGGTGGGGGACATGTGAACCACGCTAGCGAAAAAGTGAAACGTGTTCTAGTCTCGGATCGTGGCCCTGAACATTGCCGATCTCTTCGAACATGCCGTCGACGCCGTCCCCCAGAAGCCCGCCGTGCAGGTGGGCGATCGCGTCATCACCTTCGCCGAGCTGGAGGCCGAGTCGAACAAGCTCGCGCACTACCTGCAGGCCCGGGGCATCGGTCACGGAGACCACGTGGGGCTCTACGCCAAGAACAGCATCGAGCACGTGATCGCCCTGATCGCGATCCTCAAGGTGCGCGCCGTGGCGATCAACGTGAACTTCCGGTACGTCGCCGGCGAGCTCGAGTACCTCTTCGACAACGCGGATCTCGTCGGCCTGGTCCACGACCGCGTCTACGCGCCGCTGGTCGCCGAGGTCGCGCCGAAGTTCGACAAGCTGCAGACGATCGTCGTCGTACCGAACCCGCTCGAGCCGGACGACACCAGTGACGTGTCGTCGTACGGGGGTGTCCTGCTCGAGGACGCCGTCGCCGGCCAGTCCGACGTCCGTGACTTCGGCGAGCGCAGCCCGGACGACATCCACATCATCTACACCGGCGGCACGACCGGCTTCCCGAAGGGCGTCATGTGGCGCCACGAGGACTTCTGGCGCGTGCTCGGCGGCGGCATCGACTTCATGACGGCCGAGCCGCTGGAGGAGTACGACCAGTCGAAGAAGGCACAGCAGGACAGCCTCGTCACGCTGCCGCTCAGCCCGCTGATGCACGGCGGTGCGCAAGCCTCGCTCCTGATGCACCTCTTCGCCGGCCAGGTCACCATCCTCGAGCCGAAGTTCGACCCGGTCCGCACCTGGGAGCTGGTCGACAAGCACGGCGTGCAGATGATGTTCATGACCGGAGATGCGATGGCGGTGCCGCTGATCGATGCCTACGAGGCAGGCGGGTACTCCGGCCAGACGCTGTTCGCCATCGCGTCCAGCGCGGCGATCTTCTCCAAGTCGGTGAAGGAGCGCTGGATGAAGCACTTCCCGAACGCCGTCTTCACCGACTCCATCGGCTCCTCGGAGACCGGCTTCCAGGGCACCGGCCTGCAGGACGCCAGCGCCCTGTCCACCGACGGCCCGGTGGTCTCCATCCCCCCGACAACGGTGATCCTCGGAGACGACAACCAGATCCTCGACCCGGTCACCGATGTGGGCAAGGTCGGTCGCACGGCCCGCTCGGGCAACGTGCCGGTCGGCTACTACAAGGACCCCGAGAAGTCGGCCCGCACCTTCATCGTGATCGACGGCGTCCGCTACTCGATCCCCGGCGACAACGCCCGGATCGAGGAGGGCAACCGGATCACCCTGCTCGGCCGCGGTTCGAACTGCATCAACACCGGCGGCGAGAAGGTCTACCCCGAAGAGGTGGAGCAGGCCATCAAGGCCCACCCCGGTGTGTACGACGTCCTCGTGGTGGGCCTGCCCGACGAGAAGTACGGCCAGACGGTGGCCGCTGTCGTCGAACCCCGCCCCGGTGCGACCGTCGAGCTGGAGGAGCTGCGGACCTTCCTGCGATCGCACCTCTCCGGCTACAAGCTGCCGCGCGTGCTGACGCTCGTCGCGGAGGTCCCGCGCAACGCGACCGGCAAGGCCCAGTACCCCCGCGCCAAGGAACTGGCGCTCGAGAGCCGTACCGAGGAGGTGTCGGTCTGATGAGGACCGCACTGTGTGATGCCTTCGGCATCGAGTACCCGATCTTCGCCTTCACGCCGTCCGAGCACGTCGCTGCCGCGGTCTCCCGCGCCGGCGGTCTCGGCGTCCTGGGGTGCGTCCGCTTCAACGACACCGACGAGCTCGAGCGGGTCCTCACGTGGATGGACGAGAACACCGACGGCAAGCCGTACGGCGTCGACGTGGTGATGCCGATGAAGATCCCCACGGAGGGCACGTCGGCCGACCTGTCGTCGTACATCCCTGAGGAGCACCGGAAGTTCGTCGACGAGACGCTGCTCAAGCTGGGCGTCCCGCCGCTGCCCGAGGGCGAGGGACGCGAGGGCGTCCTCGGCTGGCTGCACTCGATGGCGCGCTCGCACGTCGACGTCGCGCTGCAGCACCGGCCGGTCCTGATCGCCAACGCGCTCGGCTCGCCGCCGGTCGACGTGATCGAGCAGTGCCACGCGGCCGGACTGAAGGTCGCCGCCCTCGCGGGCGCGCCCAAGCACGCACTGAGCCACGTCACCAACGGCGTGGACATCATCATCGCGCAGGGCTACGAAGCGGGCGGTCACACCGGCGAGATCGCCAGCATGGTGCTGACGCCCGACATCGTCGATGCCGTCGGTCCGGACGTCCCGGTGCTGGGTGCCGGTGGCATCGGCTCGGGCCGGCAGATCGCCGCGTCGCTCGCGCTCGGTGCCCAGGGCGTGTGGACCGGGTCCATCTGGCTCGGCACGGAGGAGTACCGAAACCTGTCCGGCAACAAGGGCTGGGAGACGGCCTTCCTGCGCGCGACGTCGTCCGACACCGTCCGGACCCGGATCTACACCGGCAAGCCGGCCCGTCTGCTCAAGACGAAGTGGACCGAGTCGTGGAACGAGGAAGGTGCCCCGGCACCGCTCCCGATGCCGCTGCAGAACCTGCTGGTCGCGGACGCACACAACCGGATCAACGCCTCCGGGGACCCCGACGTGATCTCGATGCCGATCGGGCAGATCGTCGGTCGGATGAACGAGGTCCGGCCGGTCGCCGAGGTCGTCGCCGACCTGGTCGCCGAGTTCGAGTCCACGGTGAAGAAGCTCGACGGCATCGCGGGAATCTGAGGGATGGCTCTGCGCTTGGAGCCGCTGCATCGCCGCATCGCCGTTGCGATCGCCGTCGCAGGTGTCCTGGTGGGTGGAAGCCTCGCCGCCGCCTCTGACGAGGTCTCGTCCCAGGCGGTGCCCGAGGCCGCTTGTGGGCCGGGATCGCGTCCCGAGACCACTGACCTCCAGGGCCGCGTGCCCACGGCGGACTACGACTCCGGTCGGGTGCTGGAGGGATACACCTGCAACACCGAGCAGGTCGGTCGTCATGGCACGACCGGTGGGTTCAAGACCCTTCGCTACACCGATGCCCAGGGCCACACCTGTGCCTTCTACGACTCCACCCGGATCCTCGGGATGGACGTCGTCGGCAACCTGCTCAACGGCACCGGGCTCGGGGTCGTGGTTCTCGACATGACGAACCCGGCGTCGCCGCGCAAGACCGCCAACCTCATCACTCCGGCCATGCTGAGCCCGCACGAGTCGTTGCTGGTCAACGCTGAACGCGGCCTGCTCGTGGGGGTGATGGGCACCCTTGCCACCGCACCCGGCGTTCTCGACGTCTACGACGTCCGTACCGACTGCCGCCGCCCGAAGCTCTTGTCGACCACGCTGTCCGGTGTCCTCGGGCATGAGAGCGGGTTCGCGCCCGACGGCCAGACGTTCTGGACCGCTGGCGCAGCGGGCTTCACCATGACCGCCGTCGACATCGCCGACCCGCGGCGGCCCCGGGTGGTCCTCGTCAAGCCGGGGGTCATCGCGCACGGACTCCGGTTCTCTGACGACGGCGCCACGATGTACGTCGCGAACATGGGCACACCGTCGTCCAGCTCGATCCTCGACAAGCCGAGCCTGCAGATCTATGACGTCTCGCAGGTCCAGGACAGGGTCACCAAGCCACAGGTCCGGCTCCTGTCGGAGATCGACTGGCCGGGAATCTCCATCCCGCAGGTCGCGGAGCCGTTCCACCGGGACGGTCGCAGCTACGTGCTCGAGGTGGACGAGTTCACTGACTGGTTCGGTGACCGCTGGACGGTCGACTTCAAGAACAGCCCGGTCGGTGGCGCACGGATCATCGACGTCACCGACCCTGAGGCTCCCTCCCTGGTGTCCGACATCCGGCTCGAGGTCCATCAGGCCGTGAACCGCACGGCCGAGGTCATGAAAGACCCCGGAAATGCGCTGCCGATCGGTGGCTACTCCGCCCACTACTGCTCGGTCCCGACCCGGGACGCCCCGAACCTGGCTGCCTGTTCGATGATCGGATCCGGACTGCGGATCTTCGACATCAGCGACGTGCAGGACCCGCGCGAGGTCGCCTACTTCAACAAGCCGGCGAAGGGCGGTGCCAGCGCCCTTTCCCAACCTGCGTGGGACCCGGCCGGGAACAGCGTCTGGTACACCGATGGCACCAGTGGCTTCCACGTGGTGCGGCTGACCAACGGCGTCGAGACCCTGCTCGACTGAGAACAGGCCCTTCCGCATTGCCGGCAACAGGCCGACGATGGGAGGGATGCGCACCAGGTTGCCCGCTGAGCCTCGCCGTACCCGCGGTGGGGTGTCCGACGAGCGCCCGGCGGCGCAGGTCCCGACGGCCTTGCGGGTTCCGACAATGCCCAACCGCTCCCCGGCGACGTGGCCGGCTGACGCCCATCACGTCACCACCCTGCAGCGCTGGGCGGGCAACCAGGCCACGGTGCAGCGGTTCGGCGAGAGCGTCCGCGCGGCGGTCCTGGGCATGTTCGGCGCGGCCCGGGTCGAAGGCCTCGCCAAGGCCGGCCAGACGCGTGCCGCCGCTGCGCTGAAGAAGATGCTGGACTACGCCGTGCTGCACGGCTCCGCAGGGCCTCACGGTGACGACTCGGGCTTCCACGTGCGGCTCTTCGCCGCGGTCAACGATCTCGCGGGCGAGGTCGCCGCGCACAAGACCTTCGACAAGCTGCCCGCCCGGCTCCAGGCCATCGTCTTCTCGGCGGAGAAGCTCAACATGGAGAAGGTCGCCGGGACACCGAGCGCCCAGAACAAGGCGTGGATGAAGACCGATCCCGACAGCGGCACCGAAGGGGCGGCGAATCCTGGCGTCGCCGGAAGTACGGGCGCCTTCGGAGAGAACGCGTGGAAGTGCAACAAGTTGGTGGCCGACGCCTACCTGGCCAAGTCAGGAGCAGCGATCGGGAAGTCGAAGTACCCGTTCTACGGGTCCGACAAGACCTGGTCCTACAAGGCGAACGACCTGGCCGCGGACGTCGACAAGGGCCAGGCCCGGCTCGAACCCGGCAAGGAGCTCAAGCACTTCCCGTACTCACAACTGATCCATCTCGCCGCGGACGGCAAGACCGTGGCGGAGATCTTCGAGTTCGACGGACGCGGCAAGGTGATCGCCAAGTACCTCCTGGCCGGCGGCATCTTCGAGAAGCACGTCAAGAACGCGAAGGGCAAGTGGGAGAAGACCAAGGAGACGAAGAATCCCGAAGAGCTCGAGCCGGGTGTGTTCGCGCAGACCGGCGACCTGGTGTCGTTCCACAACAAGGACAAGGGCGCGTCCGGGCACACCGGGCTCAATGTCGGCCACGACCTCTTCATCAGTGCGATGAATGCGACCGAGGGCGTCGGGATCCTGTCCATCTCGCTCCACATGGACGCGAGCAAGTGGGACCACTACGACTACGTCGGGTTCCGCTCGTTCAAGAAGTAGCCAGCTGGGGTCGAGCCCCGGCGGCAGCTGCGCGCAACCGGGCCTCGAGCGGCTCCCGCCATCCGGGCGGGCACCACGCACCCAGGGACCCGACCTCCAGGTAGCGCTCGAGCAACGCATCGAGGTCCACGGGCGGCACCTCGCGTTCGAAGACATCCATCGCCAGGCCACCAAGACCACGGCGGCGACACAACGCGAACGCCAGCCGGGTCTCCTCGATCCCGCCGACGCACTCGAACGGCGTGTGGTCGGACAGGCCCAGCAGCTGCCGGAACCAGACCTGGTTGTCAGGATGGTCGAACAGGTTCCCGTGTCCGCGAAACGTCCGCGCGACCACGTCGGCGGGCAGGTAGGCGCTGTAGCCGAGCCAGACGTACGCGCACTTTGCGCAACGGCCGCACCACGGCTTCTCCACGTTGCAGGAGTGCGTGAACGGGATCGCGTCGGGCTCGGCTGCAAGCATCGTGAAGATCAGCGGATCGTGGACCGCCTTCAACGGGCTGAAGTAGTGGCAGTCCTCGACCAGGTGGGTGCGCAGGTAGTCGGCCAGGACCTGCTCGCACTCCACGGACTTCCCCCACTGGTGGTTGATCTCGTCGCCTGCCGGCGACCACACGGCGTTGCCCTGGTCGGCGCTGCGCTCGTGGCCGAGGCTCAGCCCGCGGTAGCCGTGCGCCAGCACGAGGGGTACGGCGGCGAACACCGATGCCGGCGTCTCTGCGGCGGTGAGGGGAAGGAGGTCGTGCTGCGGTGCGAGTCGTGCGACGGGACTGTCCACCAGGTCGTCGTACGCCCAGACCCGGCGGCGCCGTTCGGCAGGCAGCCCGAGCACGTCGAGAAGGGTGTCGCACAGGGAGTGCTGCTTCCCGGCACTGCCGTAGGTCGAGCTGGAGTAGACGAGGGTGTCGCACGGGACCCCGGCTCGTTGCAGCAGCCGGAGCGACACCACGCTGTCCTTGCCGCCGCCGAAGAACGCCAGCACTCCCGGCTCGCCCGTGCCGCTGACAGCAACGGGGCTCGGGACGACTTCGGCGGGCGAGCGGAGCAGGTCCGGCCCTTCGTAGTCCGGGAGGTCGTGCTCGTAGCGCCACTGCGCCCACACGCCGTGGACGACCCGACGCCAGAGCGACCAGAACTCCGGCGTGCAGTGGCGCTGGTACGGACCCGCGTCGAAGTGGGCGGGCCGCAGGCTGACCAGCGTGTTCGCGGTGAAGGCCGCCAGGTGGAAGCAGACCCGGTCCAGCGTGTCCTGGCCGTAGCGCCGTTCGAGGTCGACGAGGTCGACGTCCTCGTACCAGTACGACGCCGTGAACCGCAGGTCGTCGAGACCGAACTGCAGGGACAACTGGTGCTCGGCGCGCGTGTGCGCACCGAGCCACAGGGTGCCGGCTCCCGAGCGCCGTGATGGGTCCGACAATGCGGCCTCCGTTGTCGTGCGGCAGCCTGCCTCAAGGAAAGTCCCGAGCCGGGGACCTGGGCAAGGACGAAGAGGCAACAATGGGGGCATGACGCGCAATGTGCTGATCGCCGG
>NZ_JBMCZA010000037.1:0-1840 GCF_048654705.1 Nocardioides sp. CPCC 206348 | reverse complement strand
GCGTCGACGGCCGTTTCAGGCGCCGGCTTGATGACCACGGTGCAGCCTGCGGCCAGGGCCGGGGCAAGCTTGAACATGGTCAGTGACTGGGGAAAGTTCCAGGGAACCACGATCGCGACGACTCCGACCGGGTCCCTGCGCACGACGGTGGCCCGGCCTGGCCGGGCACTGACCCGGGTCTCCTCGATGGGCGTGTGCTCGGCGAGGTCGGCGTAGTAGCGGAGAGTCGCCGCCGGACCCTGGCCTTCTGCCACGCGGGCGAGGCTGATGGGCATTCCGTTTTCTCCACTGACCACCTGGGCGGTCTCGTCGCCACGCTTTGCGAGCTCGTCTGCCAGGGCACGCATCCATGCGGCCCGCTCGGAGCCGGCAGTTCCCGCCCAGGAACCCGCGTGCAACGCCTGCCGAGCCGCGCCGACGGCCTGGTCGACATCCAAAGGTGTGCCGGTCGGCGCCGCCCCGAAGACCTGCTCGGTGGCAGGGGAGATGATGTTGGTCATCGCAGGGTCGCTCGAGGGTTGCCAGCGACCGTCAATGTAGAGGTGACTGCGTTCTTCGAGGATGGCGCTCATGCGGAATCTCCCGGGATGAGGATGGGTTTGATTGTCTGGCCGCTGGCCATGTCGGCTTCGGCCTGGTTGATGTCGCTGAGGGGGTAGGTGCGGATCATCCGGTCGAACGGGAGCTGACCTGCTCTCCACATCTCGATGAGCTGGGGAATGAGCACTCTCGGAAGCGCGTCGCCTTCCAGGATGCCGGTCACGGTCTTGCCCATCGCGAGGGCATCGCCGGGAAGGACGAAGTCGGCACCGACGGCAGACACCATGCCGAGAACGCCGCGAGGACGAAGCGCAGCGACGCCAGCGGAGATGACCGGCATGACGCCGGTGGTGTCCAGCGCGGTGTGGGTGCCGCCCCCAGAGAGTTCGATGACCCGCTCACTCACCTCGGCGTTCGAGAGACCAGCCGCGTGGACCACGTCGGTGGCTCCCAGCTCCAGTGCAAGGTCGAGACGGCCTTGGTGGAGGTCAACGGCGATGATGCGGCCAGCTTCGGCCGCCGAGGCGGCCATGACGGCGGACAGGCCCACAGCGCCCGCTCCGAACACAGCGGTGTGGGAACCGGCACTTACGTGCAGGACATTGAACATGGAACCAACGCCCGTGAGTACGCCACAACCGAGCGGGCCCAGCAGCTCGAGTGGAAGGTCCTTCGGGACCGGCACGGCGTTGCGGGCAGCGACGAGGGCATGCGTCGAGAACGACGACTGGCCGAACCAGTGGGCACCGATCGGTGACCCGGTGGTGTCGAGCGCGCGCTGGTCCCCGGTTCTCGAGCGGCCGACCATGTTGCGGCCCCAGAAGGAGCGACAGTACGCCGGATGGCCCTCGCAGCAGGCGGTGCACTTCCCGCAGTGATCGAAGGAGAGAACGACCGAGTCGCCGACCGCCACCTCGACAACTGCGTCGCCCTTCATGACAACCACTCCGGAACCTTCGTGACCCAGGATCAGCGGGGGCGCCGCCATGAAACCGGCGTGGCGGGGGAGGAGATCGGTGTGGCAGAACCCGGAGCCTGCGATCTTGACGAGGACTTCATCGGGACCGGGGCAGGTGAGTTCGACGTCTTCCAACCGGAAGGGGCCACGGCGTTCACGCAGAACCGCGCTCTGAGCTTGCATCCAGACTCCTCGATTGACCGTGCGTACGGTCAATCGTATCGCGGAAGCCCACGCGACGCCACCACGCAAACGAGCTCCCCGGAGTGTCTAATGACACCCCGAGGAGCTCGAGACGCTGTGTTGGGTGGAGCGGGACTGTCAGGCGACGGTAGAGGCCGC
>NZ_JBMCZA010000036.1:0-1232 GCF_048654705.1 Nocardioides sp. CPCC 206348 | reverse complement strand
CGGCGGCGCCGTCAGCTCCGTCGACCCGGATGCGTCCGCGATTGGCCTGGAGGTCCTGGAGCGTGGTGGCAACGCCGTCGACGCGGCCGTCGCGACTGCGGCCGCGCTGGGCGTGACCGAGCCCTACAGCGCCGGCATCGGCGGTGGCGGCTACTTCGTCCACTACGACGCGGCCACCGGCGAGGTCACCACGATCGACGGTCGCGAGACGGCACCTGCGGCCATGCAGTCGGATGCCTTCATCGACCCGGCGACCGGGACGCCGTACCGGTTCAGCCCGGACCTGGTCACCAGTGGCGTCTCGGTCGGCGTCCCCGGCACCCCGGCCACCTGGCAGGAGGCCCTCGACCGGTGGGGCAGCCTGTCGCTCAAGGACGCGCTCAAGCCCGCTGCCGGCCTTGCCCAACGCGGCTTCGTCGTCGACGACACCTTCCACCTGCAGACCGCCGAGAACGCCCACCGCTTCCGCACCTTCTCCAGCACCGCTGACCTCTACCTCGCCGATGGCGTGCCGGCCGTCGGAAGCCTGTTCCGCAACCCCGACCTGGCCAGGACCTACCGGCTCCTGGGCGCCCGGGGCACCGACTGGTTCTACGACGGACAGCTGGCCGGCGAGATCGCCGAGAACGTCCAGCACCCGCCGTTGAGCGGTGACACCGACCTCCCCGCGCCGCCCGGCAGCATGACGACCGAGGACCTCGCCGGCTACGAAGCCCTGGTCCAGGAGCCGACCCACGTCTCCTATCGCGGCCACGACGTCTACGGCATGGCGCCGTCCTCGTCCGGCGGTACGACGGTCGGCGAGTCCCTCAACATCCTCGAGCAGTTCGACGTCGGTGGGTTGGCACCCGTCGACGCGCTCCACCACTACCTCGAGACGACCGCGCTCGCGTTCGCCGATCGTGGGAAGTACGTCGGCGACCCGGCCCACGTCGACGTACCCACCGCGCAGTTGCTCGACGACACCTTCGCCAAGGAACGGGCCTGCGAGATCGACCCGGCGGTCGCGGCGACCAAGCCGGTGCCTGCTGGCGACGTGACGTCGTACGACGGACTCTGTGGTACCGCGGCATCGGTGTCGACCGCCGACGCCGACACAGAGAACCTCTCCACCACGCACCTGACGACCGCCGACCGCTGGGGCAATGTTGTCGCCTACACGTTGACGATCGAGCAGACTGGCGGATCGGGCATCGTGGTGCCCGATCGTGGCTTCATCCTCAACAACGAGC
>NZ_JBMCZA010000035.1:3767-18711 GCF_048654705.1 Nocardioides sp. CPCC 206348 | reverse complement strand
GCCATTGCCGGCGCGCTGCTCGGTGCCCGGTGGGGAGCCTCCGCGGTCCCTGCCGAGTGGCGCCGGGTTGTGCACGGCTACCCGGGATTGCGCGGCGAACGACTCGTCGAGCTCGCCTACCTGGCCGCCAACAAGGGACCCGGCATCTACGACTGGCCCGTCGCGTCGCGCATCGACTACTCGTCGTACGGAATCAACCGGACGTTCGTGCAGCACCCATACGACGACGGTGTGTGGCTCGGCGACGCGGGCGTCCTCGACGACCTGCCGAAGGAGGTCACCGCGGTGGTCAGCCTCTGCCTGGTCGGGAGCGAACAGGTGCGGCCCGGTGTCGAGCACGTCGTGTTCCGTCTCATCGACAAGGCGGGCCGGTCGGAGAACATCAATCTGCCCTTCGTGCTGGCGGATGCCGCTCGGACGATCGCGACGTTGCGCGACGAGGGCCACGTGGTCCTCCTGCACTGCGTGGCCGCTCAGAGCCGCACGCCCACGGTCGGAATCGCCTACGCAATGTTGCGCGGAGTTCCGGTGGCCGAGGCGACGGAGCGGGTGTGCGGTGCACTGCCGGCTGCCGCCCCGAACCAGGGTTTCCAGGCTCTGCTCAATGCCAGGGACGCGTTCGGGTTCGGTGGAACGGCTGGACCGGCGGGAGGCGCCGACGGCGCGAGTGGGTTGGTGTTCGCCGACATCACCGAAGTCTTGAAGTACTTCGAGTCGTCTGGTCTGGACGATCTCGGAGGCTGCATCGCCGACCGCGCCGACATCGACTTCGACGTATACATGTTCGAGGACGACGGGATTGTCCTCGGCATGAGCCACCCCCACGGGATGCAGGCTTTCGTGCTCGAGTTCCCGATGACCGAGGAAACGTTCTGGGAGTACGTCAATGACCTCGAGGATCAGGTTCTCGAGATGTGGGAGGCGGCATCAGACGACTCCTAACTGCAATTTCTCGGTCCCCTGCTCGAGGAGTTAGATCCCCTTGTCTACTTCAGGCAGCGCATCGGACTCGTTCGTGGCACGACCAGTCGGTGACGGGTTGGCGGACTTGCGGAAGGTCGTTAGTCCGTGGCCTTGCCCGGCACGTAGTCAACCGGCTGCCCTGAGTCCGCCCAGGAGAGTCGGTTCTCCCAATCGGGGGTGGGTAGAAGAGACCAGTAGGAGATCGTGCCGTTGTAGGACCAGTGCCCTGTCGCGGGACCGGAGTGGTACTTCACCACGCCCGCACGATCGAGGTTGCCGAGTGTTGCGGCGAGGAACGCCGACACGGTGTAGCGCTTGGGGGCGAGTGCGGTGTGTCCGTAACGGTCGATGAGGAATGCCCAGTCCTTGGGGTTCGCCAGCGCATAGGCGCGCTCGAAGACGCCGTACTCGATCCACGTCCCGACGAACTGATGCAGGACAGCCGGTATCTCGACGCCGAGGCCAAGTTCCTCAGCGATCCCGCTGAGATCGGTACCTGGCGGTGGCGGCGGGGAGTTGATCCACGAGAAGGGACCGGGCACCACGTGGTCGATCCGATGACAGACGAACTCGGTGCCGACCTCGTCGCTGATCCAGACCCCGTGGACCTCCTCGAAGGAGTGCTGCGGGCAGACCTGAAATGCCATGGGATTCCTTGTGTCGGGTGACTGAGGACAGTTTGCACTGTTGCGTGGGTCGCTGGGTTGAAAGCGACGATCCTCGCGTCGCGTACGGCGGACTCGGCGTCACGGACTACCTCCGATCATCCATGAGCATCTGTTCGGACCGCGCGGCCTCCGGGTCAAGAAAGTCGCGTCGGAGGTCGGACTCCACTGGCGCGACGAGGACGCCGGTGGACTCCAAACGCAGTTCTAGTTGCTGGAAGCCCGGGCAGCCGGAGCCGAGTTGCCCGGACGGACTGGCGGTGCCCTGATTCCAGACGTAAACAACCTCAGGGTTGAAGATCGAGTTGCTGCCAGAACCGCTCTCGAAGGCGGTACCGGATGTGCTCACTGACGTCGTACATCCCGAGCGCATCCGACGCGTCGAGAAGTAGGGCACGGTCGATGTCCCGCGGGATGGACGGCTTGCCTCGCCGCAGGTCGAGGACGTCAGCGGTCGATGCACTGCGTCGGAAGGCGGTCAGCACGCGGCTGGCGACCCCGTCGATCTGTTCGTCGTAGTCCTCGAGGTCGTCGTCGTAGCCGGGCATGAGTTGCGAACGTCCACCGGTCTGAGCGCTGTAGGCGAGTACGGCGGACGGTGCGATCGGCGCTGTCGTTGGGTGGCGCGCGATGCTCGCTACGTCGAGCGGTGAGGGCGCTGCGGCGGTGCCTTTCGTTGCCGCGGGTGCTGCCGCTGCTGCAGAGGTCACAGGTGGAGCGGGCACCGGAACTGGAATGACCGGGCGGGGCACCTCGACCTTCATCACCGCATTGTCGATCAGTTCGCCCGACAACACGTCGAGCTCGTCTGCCGCGCGCACGAGGTGACGGCTGACTCCATGCGGCTTGCCGTCGGCGTTGGGAACCGCGACGACCACCACCTGGACTCCGTGAACCTGTGCTTCCTCGACGGCTTCGGTCAGGTCGTCGTCGCCGGTCACGAGGAAGAAGACATCCGCAGCGCCGTTGCGCGCATGAGCGACGAGGTCCAGGCCGATCCTGAGATCCACGCCCTTCTGTTGCCCGTCGACGCCGAAGCGCCCGAGTCGCAGCTTCACCTTGGCGAGTTCGCCGATGCGCTCTTGCTGGACATCCGGTACGCCGTTCTTGGCGGAGTCGTACCAGTGCACCCGCAACACTGGCAGCCCGGACTTCTTCTCGGCTTCGGCGACGAGTGATTCTACGAGCTTCGAGAACTCGACGTGGATGCTCGCACGTAGCGAGGTACCGGTCACGCGAGTGGCAGCCGACGCGAGCAGGTAGCCGACGTCGACGTACACGGAGCAGGTGGATCGCATGGCCACACCATGTCAGCCACGTCCGACCGAATCACGTGCTTCGACGACAACATGGCAATCGGGGTCCGCTGTCCACCACGATGGACCTCGCGGCGGTGCTCGCCGTGCTGGCTCGGACTGGAGGACTGAGTGATGAGCGGTGGTCATGTCTTCGTGGTGCTGGGTCGGATCGAGTCGGTGGTGCATGACGTGGCGGTCGTGTCGACGTCCGGTGCGTTCAGGATCCGTGAGTACTGGCTCGACCTCCTCGGCAGCAGCGGTGCCGCTGTCGATCGGCATCGACCCGTCCAGTTGGCCGAGAAGGGCTACGGCCCCAGTCCGGTAGACGAGCGGCTCTGGTTCGTCAGTGTTGGAGCAGCCAAGCGGAGCCGGCTCGAGGAGATCCACAGCCGGCTCTCCGCGACCATCGAGGAGATCGCCGCGCTGGGAGTACGGGCCGGTGCGAACCGCGAGAAGTTGCTCGTGGCGGTTCCCGTCATCGGTATCGAGGGCGGCGGCCTGGGGGAGCGCCGGGGAGAGGTGTTGAAGGGGCAGCTTGAGGTCTGCGTGCAGCTTGCCCGGCAACATGACATCGACATCGCGGTCGTCACACCTGATCGCGCCGTCTACGGTGCCGCGCAATATCTGCGGACGCAACTGCGGACGCCCGCGGGGTGGGACCTTTCGCCGCACCTGCAGGATGAGGCCAGGCGGATCGGGGCACTCGCCCGAAGCGGCGAGCTCGCGCTCTTCCTCGGGGCCGGCGTGAGCCTGCCGGCTGGTCTTCCGACATGGGACGAACTGATTGGCCTGCTCTCGAATGGGAGGCTGGGGCTCAAGGAGTCCTCGTTGTCAGCCCTCGACCAGGCCCAGCTCATCGAACTGCGTTCGGAGCCAGGGGAGCTTGGTCAGCGGGTCGCCGAGATCACTTCCGCAGTCAAGCGGCCCAGCCTCGGACATGCTCTCCTGGCGAGCCTGGAGACCAAGGAGATCGTCACGACGAACTACGACCGGCTCTTCGAGACCGCAGTGATGGCTGTCGATGACGAGCCCATCGCGATCCTTCCGTGGGAAACGAGCCGTCGAGACCGTCCGTGGATCCTCAAGATGCACGGCGACATCATGCACGCGGACAAGATCGTTCTCACTCGCCGTCATTTCGTGCAGTTTGACGCGAACGTACGACCGGCCGGTGCACTGCTCCAGTCGTTGCTCATGACCCGACATCTCTTGGTCGTCGGGGCCTCCCTGAACGACGACAACGTCGTACGGCTGGCCCACGAGGTGCAGGCGTATCGCGAGACCCACGGTCTCGAGGGACGGTTCGGCACGCTGCTTGATCTCGACGGTGATCCTCTACGCGAGGAGCTCTGGAGCGGCCAACTCGACTGGATCACCCTGCCTGGCGGAGATGTGGTCGAGAGAGCGCGAGGGCTCGAGATCTTCCTCGACGCTGTAGCGGCTGCTGCGAGCTCCAACTCGTCGTGGCTTCTCGACCAGCGGTTTGAAGACCTGCTGAATTCGGACAACAGCCGTAAGCGCGCCTCGTTGGCGCGGCAACTGTTCCGCACGATTCCATATGATTCGAAGACTTGGGCGCCGTTGCGTGAACTGCTCGTGGACCTGGGGGCCGAGTCGGGCAAGTAATCTCAACGGGTGGATTCGCTCGAGCCTTTCCGGTGGTCTGGAGACGCTGAGGGGCGACTCCCGGTACTGGATGCACCTGGGCATCACACCGAGGCACCCCCCTTAGCCCTCGGCGAGCGCTCGGAGGATCGCGGACGTACCTCTAGAGTTGACGTGGATTAGCGGTTTCGATCCGCGACAGTCCTTGATGAAGTCAGTGGCCGCGTGCTTCGCTGATGCGGCCACCATCACGAATATGTCTGCGTTGGCGCTCAACGAAGCCAACTTGGGACTGCCAACGTGCTCAGCGTTCGTCTTCACGTCGATTCCCGGCAGCAGCGAACGGAGGATCTGCGCTGCTCGCGTGGTTGCAGCCTCGGTCAGCGAATAAAGGGCCACACTCTGTCCCTCCAAGTATCGATAGGCAACAGCCGGATCCTCGCCGTCTACCCGGCCTGCTCTAAGGTCCTCCGGGACCTCCAAGCCCAATTCTGTCGAGACGACACGCAACGCCTCTAGGTCGGTCAGGTCCAACGCCGACTTGTAGGGCCTCACTGCCTCGATCACGTGCCAGAAGAGTTCGTGCTTGGCTTCCATCGCGATCGCCGCGGGACTGCACGTCGCCGACTGGAGTACATCGACGACCCACGTGACAGTCAGCGCGGACACATTGGCGTACACGATCTCGCCGGTCCACTCCAAGGCTCCGGTGAGGACGGCCACGGCTGGGTTGGCCTCGGCGAGATAATCCAGCAGCGCCAGGGTTTGGACCCGCGCTCCGAGCGAGTTCTTGGCACCGATGGCCAGCCCGGCCAATACGCGTCCGCTCAATTCCGCTGCGCCAGGCTCGATGAACACATGGCGGTGCGCAGCCATGAACTGGCCGCCATGCTCACCGAAACGTCCGAGGGCGGGCTCCGAGCAGTCGAACAGCAGGCTGGTGACCTCGGATCGGGTGAGCGGGTCCCAGTCGGCGGCTGCCTCCGCGTCGACGTCGAGCCTGCTCGTCTCTCCAGCATCGTCGGTCACGCCGTCGAACCACCTCAGCCAGCCGAGGGTCTTCTCGGGCATGTTCTGCTTGTCTAGCCAGACCAGGTCCTCACGAGTTCGCGCATCGCTGGTGGACAGGGTCTGACGCAGTTGATGCTCGTCTATGTAGGCGGTGACCGTTGCTGTCGAACTGGCAGCCTCCAAGCCCCGCGCGCAGAAGAGCAGCAGGCGGGCCGCAGCGCGACTCGGCGGCAGGGTGACCGTGAAATCGACCGCTTCCTGGAGGGATCCGTCGGCAGCGAGTCGCGCCGCCTCGTCAAGCGGATCTGGGGGAGTCGGCTCGGGTTCGGGTTGGGGATCGGGGTCCAGTTCAACTTCCGGTACGGGCGTCGGTTTGGTTTCCGCCACTACGACGTTCTCGGCGGCGACCGGGAGAAGGCGGCTCAGACGATCCGCCAGGCCTTCCTCGATCTGCTCGGCCTCGGCCAGAAGTCGCGCCACGGTCGCCGAGCCGTCGACTGCATTCAACGCCAGCAAGAACTCGACGACGACGTCGGAGCGGCGCTTGGTCGCTGCAGTGGTCGCGAGAGCCATGAAGCCCTGAGGGAGATCGGCGATCGCCGCCAGCAGGTCGTGGTCGCGTCCCTCGAGGTCGGCGGCACTGAGATGCTGGGCGTAGACGGCCCGCTGGATTACCCGGGTCGCGCCGAGGGGCCGGCGCATCGCCAGGATATGCGGCAGGTCTTGGTCATCCAGGATCGACTCCCAGTCCTGTAGACCGGCGTACAGACGTAGACGCAGGAAAGCAAGGTTGGTCTGGTCCAGGTCAGCGGTAGCTTCCAGTTCGCGGAGGCAGGCGAGGGCGACCAGACGGTCCTGCGCGGAGATCGCGTGGCCGAGGTCGTCCAGCACCTCGACGGTAGTGCGCGGAGCATCGAACTCGGAGGGCGGCCGACCACCCATCATGCGACTGAGCATCTGCAGGGCGTCCCGGACCTCTTTGCGGGAGTAGGTCGAACCGGGCCTATTCCGCGGTAGGACCTCGAAGCGGACCGGCGGCGTCGGCAGTTGGCTCAATGCACCGTCGAACGGATCGTTAGGATCCAGGTCCCCGCGGTTCCGGGCAAGGTCGCTGTAGGTCGGACCGACCCACCCGTCGAGCAGTTCCAGCAGTTCCCGTCGCCCGCGCGCCGATGGAGCGAACCCGTACCAGTACAGGCAACCTCCGACCCCGCGGGGCAGGAAGCCAACCCGTCCTTGGGCGATCGCTGTCAGCCAGGTCTCGATCACCGACTGCAGTTCGATCGGCACCTGGAGTGGGTCGATCGTGTTCCCGTCGCCGAAGAACTCCTCGAGTGCACTCATGAGACCGAGTACTTCCCGTTGTAGGTGATCCGGGCCGTGGCGATGTCGTGGGGGTCCGAGGTGACGGTCACGCCCTCGTCATTCACCGCTTGGCCGAAGTAGGTGAAGTTCATCGACCCCTGGATGTGGAAGCGGTCGCCGACGATACCTTTGTCGTGAAGGTTGTTGCGGATTGTCACCGTGGGGCGGACGCCCATGCTGTAGGGATCAGCGAGGCGGTCGCGGGCTACCTGGTTCGACTCCACGTCCCGCATCAGGACCCGAACATCCGAACCGCGGCGCGCCAGTTCAATCAGAACCTCCGTGAGGCGGATCGGGCGCGCCGGCAGTCCCGGGAGCACCGTTTTGAACTGTCCGGCGGCGTTGTCGATGACGACGATGTCCGAGATCCACGGCGACAGCACCCACAATTGCTGAGACGGCACCAACAGTTCGGTGACCAGGAGGTTCTGCAGCAGGTCGTTGAGGATCCTGGTTTGGCCCCGGCCTGACGTCGTGATTCGCCTCATGCGGAGACCTCCGCCAGTTCGAGAGAGACGACGACACTGCCGTCCGCGTTGTGCTCGAGTTCGATCACCCGTGGGTATACGTGAAGGTAGTCCGTGGTCACTGGTTCGGTGCTGAGATCGACCAGCAGGTCGGCGAGCACGCCCGCCGCCTCGGGCGCCGCGATCACCTGAGCCGAGCCGTTCTTGGCCAGGACTGAGCGGACGGTTGAGGCCGCATCTTCTTGGTTGACGTCGAGGGCCGAGTCCTTCCCGGCGGCTACCGCACGGAGCAGGTCGGGGGCAGCGGGCAGATTGTCAGCGAACGGATTCCATGCCTGCAGTTCCTCGGCACGCAGTGTCCACCCGCGCGGCCATAGAACTGACTGGATAGCGTCCATCCGTTGCCGTTCGGTGGCACCGGACCCCAGCACCAGGCCGGCGTCCAGGTCGGACCGCTTGCGCATGAGATAGGCCCAAGTACGCGGCGGGATCTCCACCCCGATGCGCGCTTCCTCGCCGGACCAAGTGTCGATCAGAGCCTTGAGCGCATCGTCGGTCGCGTCGCTCGACCCCGGCCGCAGAACCCGGTTGGCTAGGCAGGAGACCACCGATTGCTCGGCCCCGTAGATCCCTGACTTGCGCAGTGCGTCCCGAATGTTCGCCAGTCCGGCGACTCGAGCGGCCTGGGTGGGCGCCGATCGGAAGTCGTTGACCAATGCGCGCCAGTCGTCATCTGTCGTGATCAAGTGCACCAACCGCTGCATGTGGGTGTCGACGAGTTCATGGGTCGACGGTTGCACTGCCCGCATGATCAGTCGGAGGAACCGGCGGGGGTCCGGACGTACCCGGGCGGCGAGGGCCTCGATAAATCCGCCGCCGCCGACCGACGCCTCGGACAGCCAGACTTGGCCCGTCCTCGGACCGTCGTCGGCGTCGAAGCCAGGTTCGACGTCGAGTACGACCCCGTCGGGGTCGTGCTCGGGGCAGATCTGGCGGGCCGCGGCGATTGCGGCCAGCCCTATCGTGGACAAGGTCCGCTCCCGCAGCCACGCTTGGAAGCGCCCCGGGTCAGGAGCCCACAGTTGCTCAGTGAGGACATCCAGGCGTGTGACGACGGCAGGGTCCTTGAGTTCGCTCTTCAGGCGCCTGCCCATCCGACTCACCGCGACGCTGTCGGATTCGCCTACGCCCGGGCTGCGGAACAGTGCATCGAGGGTATCGTCGAGGTGCTTGTCCAACGATCCCTTCACAGCCTGGTAGGCGTCCGACACGCTGGACTGGTTGGTCACGGCGGTCATCAACAGCATGCATTCGAGCGCCTCGTGGAACCAGCCCACCTGGAAGCTGTTCACCCGGTCCAGCAGGAGCGGATCGGTGGTAAGGACGTGTCGGAACCAGGCGCTGCGCAGACCGGGCATGACGTGGTCTGGAGGGGTGATCGTCTTCGGCAGTTGGAGGGTCATCCGCAGTCCGTCGACGTCGTAGGTCGCGCCGAGGCAGACCTGCTCGCCATCGAGGGTGAACCGGGACCGGACCTGCATCTCGACGTCGGTCTGCCCTGGGCCACCCTTGACCATCACAGTGGCGTCCGACTGGGTGGCGACCCGGTGGACGGCGAGATGCGAGTTCTGAGCATGCAGGAAGAAGCGCGCCTCGCTCAGGTAGCGGCCGATCGGGTCCGCCGTCGGCACCCGGAGTACCAGGCCGTCGCCATTCTCGAGGAATTGCGATCGCCATACCATCGTCGCGTTCGACGAGTCCTTGACGTCGTCCGGCGGCAGCTCCAACTTCACCTGGTCGGGGCGGACCACCGAGACTTTGGTCGCGGTGCCGTTGACTTCGATCGTGCAGGCCTCCTCGCGTTGGAACGCGAGCAACGTCGGCGCCAGGTCGATGACGGCGTCCCGATTCCCCAACGGCACCGGGATCCAGTGCCGATGGTCCAGGTTGCGCGTGGCGAACCGACGGGAGACGCGTCCAGGTGCGTACTCCCGCAGCATCTGTCCCATCCGCATCGGTTCGAGTTTGTCCTCGGTATCTCGCCGCGTCTGCGGAGGAATGGACACGTACGTCTCGGGCAACGCGAGTTCGCTGAACAGGTTCATTGGGAAGAAGTCCGGAAGTGGATTCTCGCCCATCGTGTCCCGGTACTTGACGATCTCCGTCTGGGTGGCGATCGACCATTCGTTGTGGAGGCGCCGAGCGAGCGTCGGAATAGCCGCCAGCAGGAGTGGGCGAGGCGGATGCCACAGAATCTCGTTCGCCTCGGAGTCCGTCAGTTGCAGGGCGCCTTGCACCCATTCGCGCAGGCTGCGTTGGCGCGCGGGGTCGCGCATCAAAGACCGCAGGATCGCGACGGCCTTGGTCTGGGTCTCCCGACCCGGCTTGGCGAAACTTTGGGCTGGTGGCTTCGCGAGCGCACTCCAGGCTTTGGTCGTGGGCATCACGTTCTGGGTGCTCAGTTGTCCGGCCAACCAGTCGATCATCGCGATCGTCGCTTGCATGCGCAGCACGGCTCGGTTGCGGATCGGCAACACCAAGTCCGGAAGCACCGGGTCGAACAGCGTGTCCCAGGCCTCGTACGTTGCCCGGTCGCGGCCGTAGTCGGACAGCACCACCGCTGTGTACGGGCGCATCCCGCGCTGGCGGCCAGCGCGGCCCTTGCGTTGCAGAAACGCTGCCACACCGCGTGGTGCCTTGTGCTGGATGACCACACCGACGTCTGGGTCGTCATAGCCCACCTCGAGGGAGGCGGTGGCAACGATCAGTTGGGCATTCGTGTCGACCCCCGAGTCCTGAGATGTCGTCCGGCCGATGTTCAGCCCGGAGCCTCTGTCGGCGAACTTGTGGCCGATCGCATTCGGGAGGTCCCACACCTGTCCTGCGCGCCGTTGGTTGAGCGGGTCATCGGAGGGCACTCGAGTCGAGGCAAGTGGCTTTTTGGTGTGCTCGGTCCTGCCGCTGTAATAGCGCTGGCCCTCAGCGTCGAGGAGATACCCGTACAGTCGGTTGGTGACGTCGAGGTCATCGGTGAACACGAACGCCTTGGTGCCGAGCAGGCCGCCTGAGATCCGACTGTTGGGGGCATCCTGTGTGCGCGGAAGCAGCATGGATGCCTGGATGGTGGTCGAAAGCACCGAGGCGCCGCTGGTCGGGTCGCTGCGCAAGGCGATCAAGTACTCGGCGCCCTCGTATTCCATCTCTGCTGGCTCCGGGGTGATGCTGGCGACCAGTTCATCTTCGACGCCGGTGAGGTCAGCCATGTGCCGGATCGGGTTCGAGAGCGTTGCGGACAGCCCGACGAAGGTCACCGGTCCTTGCAGGCTGTGATGCCAGCGCCGCAGTACCATTGCCGCCTGGGCGCCGGTCGTGCCGTCGTAGGTGTGGATCTCGTCGAGGAGCATCAGCCTCGGTTTCTTGGCCACGCCGACCCCGAAGGTCTGTCGGAGTTGCAGTTCGGAGAGGCCGCGGTTGAGCATCTCCGTGGTCACGAAGAGGACGTCCGGCGGGTGGGTGCGCATCCGTTCTCGAGTGAGGACGACCACCGAGTCGTCGAAGGCGCTCTTGCAGGTGCCGCAGACCAGGCGCTCCTTCTTTTGCTTCACGTCGTCGAACGGCCAGACGAGCTCGCCGCCGCAGCGGACGTACCCGTCGCCAGGGCAGCGCAGTTGTGGCGACGCCCAGCCCGTCGCGCGCTTCGGCCAACTGTTGTAGGGACCGTTCATCCAGCTGAGGCTTTGCGGCGTGCTGGCGTACAGCGCGCCGATGGTCATCGGCCGGCCGCTAGCCTCCATCCAAAGTGGGTCCAGGCGGCGCGCGTTTGCGAAAGCGGTATCCAGTTGATCTTTGAGCAATTCGGTGCGCGGGTACACCGCTAGCGCCCGGGTCCAGCGGGTGGAGTCCTTGAGACCCGCCAGGTACGCGAAGGCTGGCAGGTAGAACGCCAGCGTCTTGCCGCTGCCGGTGCCCGCGCCCACGACGATGGCACTGGTCACCGACGTGCTCAGCGCCGCCAGCGTCTGCCGCGTCGCCCGCACCTGGAACCCGCTGAGCCGGAAGTGATCGGTGTCGATGGCGGTCATTGCGTCGATGACTGATCGGTGGGTGTCGCTAACTCCGACAACCCCGTCCAGCACAGCGTCCCAGGCCTGGTCGCGGACCGGGTAGGCGCGCGGACGACGGGCATAGCGGAAGTCGGAGACCAGGTTCACGCCAGTCTGCCAGGACCCGCCGAGCATGATTTGTCGCAAGCGGGCCAACAGACGCATTGTCTCGCCGTTCCGAGTCCGCCAGCGTGCCGGTGAGACGGTCAGATCCTGGACCAACAAGGCCTGCTCGGTCATCGTCTCGATCACGTCGTCGATCTCGTCGAGGGATCCTGAGCGCATCAACTCCTCGGAGATGTACTTACGCAGTTCGGCATCGCTGAACCCACCGTCGACCACGCCCCAGCACAGCAGCGGGTCCTCGAGTGCCTCCAAATGATCGAGCAGTCGTGCGTACAGGAATGAGGTCATGTCAGCCGCACCCGGAACCGGTCGAGGATGCCGAGATCGGTTACTGCTGCGATCCGCTCGGGCGTGAACCAACTCAACGAGATTCCCTCGGTCTGAGACTTCAGGATCCCTTCGGCGAGCGTGGGGTCGACCAGCGTGCTGATCTCCTCCCCGCACGCGCGCAAAGTAGCTAGGGCCTCGCTGAACCTGGCGACATCGCCTTCCTGGGGGATAGATCGATACCGGATGCCCAGGATGGTGCTGTGCGCGCCGATCAACTTGTTGCGCACATCCTCGACATCGACGCCACCGGCAGCGAGCGCCTCGACGAGTTCCTCGTTAATCGCAGGCAACTCTTGTTCGCGAAACGGCCCCCAGTGCGTGTCCACGAACAGGGCCAGCTTCTTGGTGAGGTTCTCAACGGACTTCACCTGCGACTTGGGCAGTTCGAGGGCGGCGTCAATCGGCAGGCCGGGCAACGTAGTCGCCAGCGAGCGCAACGCGGCAACGGTCTCGGCGGCGTCCTGCACCGAATCGCTGTCCAGAGAGGCATCGATCGAGGCCAGTTCGGTCAGGGCCGTGATCAGCGTCGGGAGTTCCCGAGCGGGGGAGCCCAAACGGTCGGAGAGGGTTCGTAGATCACCAGTCCGAGTCTTGATCTTGACGACGTCATCGACTGCGACCGCGGCGGTGCGCAGGTTGGTCACCCGAGTGAGCAAGGTCATGCGACGACCTCCGGTCCGTTGATCTCTGAGACCGTACCCGCCAGCGACTCCAAGTTCTGGATCAAGTCCTGTCGGATCTCGCTGTATTCACGCTGGGCGCTAGATGCCGGGCCTGCTTGAAGACTCGATTCGAGAGCCGAGACCGCGGCCAGTGCTGGATCGAGCCAGTTCCGGATCCGGCTTACCGGCTTCTCCCAGTCGGCGGTGAGCAGACGCAGACGCTCGTCGGAGGTGAGTTCCTCCCATCGGTCCAGGTCACTTCGGAGCGCCTCTACCGTTTTCAGATCGCCAGGCTTGACGGCCTTGGCTGCGCTACGAAGTCCCTCCGGATCGATCGAGCCGGGCAGTCCGCCCACGTTGATCCGTTCGCCGATCAGGGTGTTCAACTCGGCGGCGACGGCGGCCACCTCGCCGCCGATGTCACTGACGTCGGGTACGCGGTTCGACGCTTCGGCGCGAGCGTCGACGAGGTTGGCGAGCCAACTCGTGACGGCCTCATCTGTCGAGGTCAGCAGATCGGGGGAACCGGCGGGCCAGGCCACCTCTGCATTGGTGTCGCGCACGGCTCGCAGCAAGCGCGTCACATCAACAGCCAGTGGCTTGCCGTCGCCCTGAGTGAAAGAGGCCCGTCTGAGCAGTCGTTCTTGGAGTGCCTGACGTCCAAGGCCTGACTCGATGACCCTCTTCTGCCACTTGTGGAGATTCGGCCGGGCTTCTGGGTCGGTGTGCCCAGGCGGCGACGCGAACAAGGCCTTCACCCGGCTTTGCGCCTCGGACTTGAAAGCGTCAGCGACGCCCAGTGCTTTCGCCATTGCCAGCAGGGTGTGGGCCGTCCGAACGAGTTCAGCGTCGTCACCCTCCTCTCGGCGAGGGAGCAGCTTTTCTGAGACTCGCGCCGCCCACTGCTCGAGTTTCTGATCGCAAAGCCGCTCGAGCGAGTCCCCGCTAGGTACTCCCGCCCACGACCCCGCATGGTTGACCCAGGCGAGGGCCCTCAGCGCCCGGACGTCATCGTCGTTGTCGCGATCGACGGGGAGCAGTGCGTTTGCCAACTTCTCGTCGTCGAACTCGACCGACGTAGTAGCGACGAACGCGGGTGCGAATTCCTTTGTGCCGTTGGTCCACGAACCCTCGCCGCCGTAGCCATCCTCGAGTACCAGTCGTGCCGCGACTGCAGCGTGAACAAAGTTCCGGAGCTTGTTGCGGTCGCCCATGAGCAACTCACCGGTAGCGCGCCACTTGTCGACAGCCTTGACCAACGCAGGCAAGGCCGTCGCCTTTTCTGGCTGTGGTGGTTGTTCCACCGCATCTGTACTGACCACGACTGGCGGAAGATCAGGAGCATTCTCCAGGCCAGCAATCGGCGGAACTCCAAATGCCTGATGAATCGTCGGGTTCAGATTCTCGGGTCCGGCGCCGGACCCCCAGAACCGGACGAGGCGCTCTCGACGATCCGAGATCTCCTTGTCGCCCGGGGTGCGCAAACGTTGGAGTTCCTCAATATCGTCGAGAAGTCCGAGTGCACCGGTCTTGAAGTCGTCGGCGAACGCGACGGTCGGAAATCGGTCGTCTTCCAGTTCGGTCCCATCCCGATGCAGGACGGGACGAACGACTCGCGTAAGGACATCGCGAGCGACAAAGACTCCGTCCTTCGACTGGCTGTCGATGGCGCGGCTAAGGGCATTCGGATTGAAAGGGAACAATCCGAAGTTGTCTACCTGGCCGAATGCGGCGTGACAGGACTGATTGACGGGGCATTGTTCGCACGCACTGACGATCGGTTCGCGACTCTCGTACAGGTCATCCAGAACTGATGTGCCAGTCCGCACCGCGTTCATGTAGCGCGCAACGAAACCAGTCGGGTCGAACACAACCCTTGAGTCCTGGGGGAGTTCAAGGTCAAAGACCTTGTATGTTCGGGTGAACACGGTGTCTGGCATCTGGTCGGTAAAGTAACCGGACGTCACTGCCATCACTACCCGCATCGGGCAGAGCGTGAGTTCCTCGGTCGAGATCAGGGTGATGGCGTCGATCAGTCCGCCCTGGATTCCTTGGAAGATCGAGAAGTCCTCGATCAGCAAGAGCAGTTCCAAGCCCTGTGCGGCCAGGTCGACGCGCACATCTATCAGGATCTGTTTCAGGTCGTCTCCGCCGATCCCAAAGACCTCGCTGACGGCCGGACCCAGTTGCTCATTAAGCATGGTCGCGGCCAATTCGCGCAGTGCCGAATCGCTGGTCAGGGAACCGGCCACCTGTTTTGCCGATTCACCGGCGTTCTTGATGTCGTCGACCGAGAGGTTCAGATCGTCGGCGACGAAACCGAAGGCGCCGTCTTTGTCGACGATCCCC
>NZ_JBMCZA010000035.1:0-3744 GCF_048654705.1 Nocardioides sp. CPCC 206348 | reverse complement strand
GGGCCTCCGTCGGAGAGCAGGCGGGACTTGAACACGACGTCCCCGAAAAGGGCAGGTAGGCCGGTTTCCATCGCCAGGTACCGACGCAGTTCGACCTGCTCGGGCGTCCCGTCCTTCGTCGCGCCACGCGTCTCAAGCAAGATCGCCAACTCGCTCATCAAACGGAGGCGGGCGACCGGTTCGTCGGACGCTGCATCGACGGCGGTTGCGACCTTGTCGCGCAGTTCGTCCGCCCGGGGTCCGTCAGCATGTTCCAGGATCAGATTGAGGATGGATCGCAATGACATCTTGTGCTTCGGCACGAAGATCATCCGAGTCGAAGGCTTCTGGTCTAGCTTGATGCGCAGCCAACGAACCAGGTGGGACTTGCCAGCACCGGACTTGCCGAGGATGGGAATGATCGGTTGGTCGGCTGGCTGCTCCTCAACCGCTCGCAGCAGGTCCTGCTCCGTGACCTCGGTGCCGCCGTTCAGGCTCTGCACTTGGTCCCGCTGCAGGATCGGGATGGTGCTGTGTGTCGCCAGGAAGACCCCGTCCGACGTGCTCTCGGCTTCGACGGGGATGATCGCCTCCGCCTCCACGGCGTCCCAGCAGGCCGCCGGCAGGGTTCCGCGCCAACTCACTTCTTGCCTCCGCGTTTCAACGTAACGTGCGTTTGCCGACTGGTGTCGGATCGAGCCAGTCGGACTCCCCGGGCATCGGGGAGAGTCTCAAAGGCCAACCGGCCGCGCTCCTCAAGGATTCGCAGTGCCTGTCCGATCGAACTATCGGCGCAGTCCTCGGCGACCGCCGGGTCTGGGTCGGCGCCGAGGTGGGCCGTCAGGGCAGTGCGTACGGAACCGCCGTGGAGTACTGGGATCTTGGAGCTGAGTTTGGTTAGGAAATCGGTGATCGGGATGCGTCCGAGAGGGAGGTCATCAAGGACGTCGTTGACTGCGACCACCGGTAATGGGACCACCCCCGCGCTCTTCATGATCATCATCGGTGGTGATGCCAGGCCCAGTGCAAGCGCCCAGCGACTGGCCGCCGTCCAACGGGTGTCATTGGTGATCGCCCACTTCTCATTGGCGCCGGTCTGGAACTGACTGGTCTGCAGAGGTTGAACCTTCTCTGTCCACGACAAGGGCCGGCCGAGTGCATCCTGGGCCAGGAGCCAAGACAGTGCCCTGGTGAGGTCGCGCGCTCCACTGGTGTGCGCATCTCCTTCTTCGCGGTGCCAAGGGTCGCCGTCCCGTTCGAGGTCGAACACATGCGTCTGCATCAGTCGGCGGAACTGTGAGTTCGAGAACTTGGAACCGACCGTGGTCACACTCTCGCTGACTGTGACGACCCCGTTTTCGGAACGGAGCATCCCGATCGCGCGAAACGACGACAACGTGTTCGTCAACCCGTCACGAGCAGACGGGCCGTCGTTCAAGCCTTCGGGTTTGAAGAGGTCCAGCAGTTTGTCTTCAGTCCAGTCACCGCGTGCATCGATAAGGAAGTTGATGAGTGATCGGCCCAGACCGGGAAGGCTTCGGGGCGGGTTCAGGACGGCCATTCAGAATCTCCTGAGGAAGTCTTCAAGCCCGAGATGCGGGCTACGGATGTTTTTGACCAGGTGATCGGGGTATTCGGGGTCGCGGGTTCCCTCGGGCATGACCACGATCCGCAAAGGCCCTTCTGAACCGGCGAGCCAACTGAGTTGGGGTACTTGGTGCTGGTCGAGGAGGATCAAGGTCGGGACGCAAATCCGCACCGGGGGGCCGCCGCTAGGCACAGGGTCGACCATTACCAGGCCTTCGGACGCGAACTTCGAGGCGGACCCGATGGCTTTCAAGCCGACGAGCGAAGGGGATGCGAAGACTCCCCGGATGCCGTTGTTAACGCACGTCTGGAGGAGATTTCCCAGCAATGAGCGCAGACGGTCCTTCGGGTAGGTGACGACGATGGTCCGCCGGCCGAGCGACAGTTCGCGCAGGGCCGGGCTCGACTCCCGGCGGAGGTTCGGCAGCAGACCCTCGGCAACGATTGGTTGGGCAGCGCGGTAGGTCGACTGGTGGACGTGCTCGGACGCAGGGCATCCGGAGCAGGCAGCGGCGACGATCTGGGTGGCACGCATTGGACCCACGTTCGTGTAGGTGTACTCCTCCTGCAGGATCTTGCCCCAGCATTCGGTTAACGCTAGGAGTCGGCCCACACGGTCCGAGGATGCGGCCTCGGTTCCCTTGATCTCGCTGCGCACTTTCTTGAATGCGGAGACGACCGATTCCTCGTCCAGATTGGTGATGTGCGGGCGGACCCGCACCGCCATCTGACGGACGTACACCTCCCAGGTTGCGGCCACCCGGGCTGACCAGGATTCCTCGGACTCACCGGGTTCCTGTTCGAGTTTCGGCGGTTCGATGTTCTCCAGGTCAAGCAGTCCGGCTCGCTGCATCAGCACCAGGGTGTTTCGGTTCCACAGTCGGTTCTTGTCGGAGTCGATGTCGAGGTTCGGTGGTATCACGGAGGTGTCCAGGACCAGGCGGCGATGGGCATTTTCCTGGTCGACGCGCTGAGACCGCATTGCTTGCCAGCGCTTCCAGGCCTTCTCATCGCCCAGGACTGTCGACTTCTCGATATTGCTCTGATTCTTGTCGACTGTCGCTGGAATCCACACCGAGAGCGCGGCGTGGCCGTCTCGGCCGGCCCGCCCGACCTCCTGATAGAAGCGGTCGACCGTGGCCGGAATGCAGGCATGCACGACCGTCCGGACGTCGCTCTGGTCGACCCCGAGGCCGAAGGCACTGGTGCCCACCACGACGTCGTAGGAGGTCGGCCTACCGTCGCCGGACCACCGCTGGAGGATCTCCAGTCGTTCCTGCGAGCCGATGTCGCCGTGGAAAATCGCCGTACGTCCGAATCCACTGTCGCGGAGTTGGGTGGCGATCTCCTCGGCGGCAGTCTTCCGCGTGGTGTAGACGATCGCAGGACGAGGGAGGTGACGCAGTGCCTCGATGACGCGCTCGAGTCGCGTTTCCGGTGCGCAGATCTCTGCTTGGAGGTACCGCAGTTCGGTGCGTAAGAACGTTGACCCGACGAACAACGATTCCTCGGAACCGCGAAACAGGCCGTCATTGAGGATGAGGCCCTGCTCGGACAGGGTCGCTGTCAGTAGTGCGACCCGGGGAGGAGTCTGTCCGGCGGCCCGTGCGAGTTCGCGGAGTTCGCTGAGCAGCGACGCGACGATCTGGAACTCAGGGCGGAAACTCAGGCCCCAGGACCGCACCAGGTGCGCTTCGTCGATGATCAGGTGGGTGAGTTCGCCGCGTGCCGCGAGGACCCGTAGTGATTGGGCCAAGCCGGTCACCAGCGCCTCGGGCGAGGTGAAGAGCACTCGTTGGGTGCCGTTGCGCAGACGTTCTTTGATCGCGGCGCACTCATCCTCGGAGCGGTCTCCGTAGTAGGCGAGTTCCCGCGGCAGGTGCGCGCTGGGGAAGCGCGCCCGCAGGTTCCGCTCTTGGTCCAGGGCCAATGCGATGGTCGGGACGACGACTACGGTGGTGCCACTGTCGAGCAGGAGTCCGGGGGCAAGTCCGACGATCGACTTCCCGGTTCCGGTGGGCAAGACCACGTGCAGCGTCGCTTCGGGATCACCGAGAGCGGCCGCTCTCATCGCGTTCGCCTGACTGCGCGACCGGTATTCCCGGATCCCGGGCGCGATGGCCGCGACGGCCGGGTCTACCTGAACCGAGTTGTCGGGGCGGGCATAGGTAGACACTC
>NZ_JBMCZA010000034.1:0-1626 GCF_048654705.1 Nocardioides sp. CPCC 206348 | reverse complement strand
ATGACGGCGGCGTCGGTGACGTCGGCGCCGATGCCGATCGCCCGATCACCGATCGTGGCGGCGGCAGCCGCGGTCGCGGCCGGGTCGAGATCGACCAGGGCCACCAGGGCGCCGCGCTCGGCGAGCTGCCGGGCGACCTCGAAGCCGATCCCGCGGGCGGCTCCGGTGACCAGGGCGACCTTGTTGTTGACGGAATAGCTGCTCATCGTGATGCCACCTTCTTTGTGGTGTGTCGGACCTGACCGGCGAGGTGCCGGCGGAGGAAGTCGATCTGGTCGGCCAGTGCGCGGTGCTGCTCCGGGCCGTCGTAGATGTCGAAGTGGTCGAGGGGATAGGCCTTCAGCTCGGAGGGGCCACCGGCGCGGGTCGCGGCCCGCTTCGAGGACGCAGGCGGGACGACCGAGTCGTTCTCCCCGACCTGGACGAGGAGCGGGGTCCGCAACCGCGAGGCCGAGCGGATCGGCCGGTTGAACGCGACCTCGAGGGCCACCCGGGCACACACCTCGTTGCGCCACGTCGGTCCGGCGAGTGCGGTGTAGCCCGCGAGGGCGCCGGGGCCGGTCAGGACGGCGGTCGAGCCGGGCTCGCCGACGAGCGCGATGTGGTGCGGCGCGCGACCGAGCAGGGCACGGGTGGCATCGCGGAGTCCGTTGACGACCAGGGGGGCCAGTCGTCGTACCCCACCGTGGCGGTACATCGCGATCAGGGCGGCGAGGCCGTCCATGGCTGGAGTCATCGCCACCACGGAGGCGATCCGTCCGTCCGCCACCGCGACGGGCACGACGTGCCCGCCCGAGTACGACGTCCCCCAGAGCACGATCCGCTCAGGGTCGACGCCGGGCAACGTCCGTGCCGCCGCGATGGCCGCGACGTAGTCGGCGCGCTGCTGGCGGAACGACACGAGCTGGCGGGGTGACCCGTCCGAGTCGCCGAACCCGCGGTAGTCGAACAGGAGCACGTCGAGACCGGCGGCGGCGAACCCCTCGGCGAACGCGAGGAGGCCGGTGTCGCGGGTGCCTCCGAAGCCGTGCGCCATCACGACGCAGGGTCGGCCGCCGGTTCCGACGAAGGCGTCACCCTGGCCGGGCAGGTGCCAGGCCGCGCACGCCACGTTCTTGCTGAAGAAGCTGACCGGGGACATGTCAGCCGACCTTCGCGAGAGCCGGGCGCTGCGTCTCGAAGTGCAGTGCGCCGTCGTCGATGGGGTCGTCCTGGAGGACCTTGCAGTCGTGGGCGTAGTCCATCGCGACCTTCCACGGTCCCGCGGCGCCCTGGCGGGGAATGATCGCCTTGCCACGCTGCAGGTAGCCCGATTGCAGGGAGCCGAAGATGCCCTCGTCCAGCGCCGAGTCGTCGCTGTCGTGAGGAGTCGCGGCGACGTACCCGTTCTCATCCATGTGCTGGAGCAGGCGGCAGAGGTACTCGCCGGCGATGTCGGACTTCAGCGTCCACGGGGCGTTGGTGTAGCCGAAGATCCAGGAGAAGTTCGGGACGTTCTCGACGAGCACGGCCTTGTAGGTCATGCCGTTGTGCAGTTCGCGGGGCACGCCGTCCACCGTCAGCTTCAGGCCGCCGAGCACCTGCAGCTGCAGGCCGGTGGCCGTCACGATGATGTCCGCCTCGAGC
>NZ_JBMCZA010000033.1:0-4584 GCF_048654705.1 Nocardioides sp. CPCC 206348 | reverse complement strand
CGTTGCGGGCCTTCCCGCTGCTCGACGGCTGGCGTGGTCGTCCAGCCGTGGACGTCGTGGCTGCCGCCGCCGTCGTGGCTGCCGTTTCCCGCCTGCTTGCCGAGTCGCCAGAGATCGTGGAGTGCGAGATCAACCCACTTCGGGTCGGTCCTGGTGGCGCGGTCGCTGTCGACGCCCTCGTCGTTGCAGCTGACCGCAACGTCAGCCAGCCCAACTGACATTCACTGACAACCTAGGAGCATCTGCATGATCGAGCAGTCCACCGAGTTCTCGGGCAAGGTCGCCCTCGTCACCGGAGGCGGGTCGGGAATCGGTCGCGCCATCGCGGTGCGCCACGCCGCCGGCGGTGGTGACGTGGTCGTCCTCGGCCGCCGTGCTGAGCCGTTGGAGGAGACCGTCCGGCTTGCCGAGAAGTACGGCGTGCGCGCCTGCTTCGTCAGCTGCGATGTCCGTGACGCTGATGCCGTCACCGCAGCCGTGGATGGTGTTGTCGCCGACTTCGGCCGGCTGGACTCCCTGGTCAACAACGCTGCCGGCAACTTCGTCTGTGCGGCGGAGGACCTGTCGCCCGGTGGCTGGCGCGCGGTCGTCGACATCGTGCTCAACGGGTCGTTCTACGCGACGCGCGCTGCGGCCCAGCACATGCTGGCTGCGGGTGAAGGCTCGATCGTCAACGTGATCGCTTCCTATGCGTGGCACGGTCACCCCGGCACAGTGCACAGCGCTGCGGCCAAGGGAGGCATCCTGGCGATGACCCGGACCCTGGCTGCCGAGTGGGGCGGTCGCGGGGTGCGCGTCAACTGCATCTCGCCGGGTCCCACCGAGACCGAGGGCGCCGGTGCGGCGCTCTGGCCGACCGCGGAGGACCGGGCCCGCGTCCTGGGCAGTGTCCCCGCCGCGAGGTTCACCACTCCGGAAGAGGTCGCCGAGTCGGCCGCCTTCCTGCTCGACCCGCGTCGGGCCGGCTACATCACCGGTGACGTGCTCAGCGTCGACGGAGGACAGTGGCTGGGCAAGGCTGTCTATGCCGACTCCTCGAAGGGACGATGACCATGCCCACGATGACTGGTGGCGAGGCCCTCGTCGCTGCACTCGCTGCCCACGGAGTCGAGGTGGCTTTCGGGATCCCTGGCACGCACAACCTCGAGATCTACAAGCACCTCGCGTCCCACGGTGTGCGCCACATCAGCACTCGTCACGAGCAGGGTGCCGGCTATGCGGCCGACGGCTATGCCCGTACGACGGGTCGCGTCGGTGTCGCCGTCGTGACCAGCGGTCCAGCGCTCCTCAATGCCGCTGCCGCGGTCGGTCAGGCGTACTCCGATTCGATCCCGGTGCTGGTGGTCTCGCCCGGGCTGCCGCTGCGGCACCCGGCGACCGGCAACGGACTCCTGCACGAGACTCGTGACCAGGGAGCCGCACTTGCCGCCGTTGCGGCCGCGAGCCTGCGGCCGACCAGCGTCGCCGAGATCCCGACCGCGGTCGCCCAGGCCTTCGCGATCATGACTTCGGGCCGCCCACGCCCGGTGCACCTCGAGGTGCCGCTCGACGTCCTGGACGAGTCGGCCGAGGTCCAGCTGGTGGCGCCCGTCGTCACCGCCGCTGCGGCCGCACCGTCGGCGTCGGTCGAGACAGCTGCTGCCCGGCTCGCCAGCTCCACCTCACCCGTGCTGCTCGTCGGCGGGGGAGCGCGAGGCGCCGCTGGGCAGGTCCGGTCACTCGCCGAGCGCCTCGGCGCCCTCGTCGTGACGACCACCAACGGCAAGGGAGTCCTGCCCGAGGACCACGCACTGGCCCTCGGGGCCGGCATCCACCTGCCCGCTGTGAAGGCGCTTGTGGAGGAGGCGGACGTCGTGGTCGCGATCGGGACGGAGCTCGCTCCCGCCGACCTCTGGTACGGACCGCTCCCGGTTGCGGGCAAGCTGGTCAGGATCGACATCGACCCGGTCGGCATGGTCACCAACGCTGCGCCCGCAGTCACGGTGGTCGGCGACGCCGCGGTAGCGCTGGACGGGATCCTCTCTGCACTCGGCGCGGGAGAGCCTGCCCGCCCTGACGCTGATGACTGGCGGGAGCGCAAGGCGAAGGACGCGCAGGCCGAGGGCGCCGAGTGGCTCGAGGTGGTGGCCGCGATCGGTGCTGCCGTGCCGCGCGACGTGGTGATGGCGACCGACAATGCCATGGCCTGTTACTTCGGCACGCTGGCCAACCTGGCGACGTACACACCGGCGTCGTACCTGTTCCCGACGGGCTACGGCACACTCGGCTACGGCCTGCCTGCAGGGATCGGGGCGAAGGTCGGCAACCCCGACCGTCCGGTGGTCGCGATGCTGGGCGACGGCGGCGTGATGTTCACCGTCGCGGAGCTGGCAACGGCGGCCGAGCTCGGGATCGCGCTGCCCGTGGTGGTCGTCGACAACTCCGGCTATGGCGAGATCCGCAACGAGATGGCTGACCGAGGCGACCCGGTCCACGCCGTCACGTTCCCGGCGCCCGACTTCGCGGCACTGGGTCGTGCCGTCGGTTGCCTCGGGGTCACCGTCGACCTCGGCGCGGACGGCACTGCGTCCGACCTCACCACCGCGGTCCGCGACGCGCTCGTCGCCGACCGTCCCACCCTCATCCACGTCCGCATGCCCCGCGAAGGAGGAGCTCGATGAGCGCCCCGAAGACCACCCCGACCGCCCGCGAAAGCCTGCTCGAGATCACCTGGACCGACCCGGTCACCGGGCGAAAGGGGTACGTCGTCATCGACACCCTCGTGCGCGGGCTGGCAAGCGGCGGCCTTCGACTCCGCGAGGGCTGCTCCCTCGAGGAGGTGCGCGGACTCGCCCAGGGGATGACCCGCAAGGAGGCGCTGGTCTACGACCCTGCCGACCGCTACCTGCCCCTGGGTGGCGGCAAGGGCGGAATCGACATCGACCCCGCCGACCCGCAGGCCACCGAGGTCCTTCGCCGCTTCCTTGCGGCCGTGCTGCCGGTGGTCCGGGAACAGTGGAACACCGGTGAGGACTTCGGCCTGCGTCAGGAGACGATCGACAAGGTCGCCGCCGACCTCGGTCTCGCGTCGACGGTCGAGGCGGTCTTCGCGACCATCGAGGACGCGCCTGCTGCCCGCCGGCGCCTCGCTGAGGCCTTCGCCGAGCTCGTGGGCGGCATCTCGCTGGGCGACCTCGTCGGTGGTTACGGCGTCGCGCAGGCCTGCCTGGTTGCTGCCGAGCGCAATGGCATCATTGCCGGCGAGGCGACGGCCGTGGTGCAAGGCTTCGGCTCGATCGGCGGTGCGGCGGCCCGCTACCTCGCCAGTGCAGGCGTGAAGGTGATTGCCGTCGCCGACCGCGAGGGACTCATCCGTGACGACCGCGGACTGGACGTCGAGGCACTCCTCGAGGCGCGTGACGGCCTCGGCGTGATCGACCGCCATGGCCTTCCCGCGGGAGTGGTCCTCGGGGACCGTGACGCATGGCTGGACGTGCCGTGCGACCTGCTGGTGCCGGCGGCCATGTCCTACGTCATCCGGCCCGAGGACGTCGACCGGGTGCAGGCGCGGATCGTCGTCGAGGGTGCCAACATGCCCACGCTGCCTGAAGCGGAGGCCGCGCTCCTGGCCCGGGGCATTCCCGTGGTGCCGGACTTCCTGGCCAACGTGATGACCAACGCCTGGTGGTGGTGGGTGGTCTTCGGCGACGTCGCGCCTACCGCCGTGTCGTCGTACGCCAAGATCGACGCCGTCATGCGTCGCCTCGTCACGGAGGTCGCCGACGCCGCCGACGCGTCCGGCCGGACCCTTAGGGAGTGCGCGGGCGAGCTGACTGCCCGCAACTCCGCCGCCCTGACCGAGCGCTTCGGGGTCACCGGATGACCAGTGCCGGACTGCTCGAGTGCGGCGAGGTCTTCATCGGTGGTCAGTGGCACGCACCGCAAGGCGCCGGTAGGCGTGATGTCGAGAATCCCGCCACAGAGCTGGTGATCGGACACGCCGCCGACGGTGGTGAGTCCGACGTGACGGACGCTGTTGCCGCTGCCCGCGCAGCGTTCCCGGCGTGGTCGCGGGCCACTGTCGAGGACCGCCTCGCCGTCCTCGAGCGGTGGTACGACGAATTGTCGGCGCGGTACGCCGACCTGGTCGCGATCACGGTGGCCGAGGTCGGGGCACCGGTCGCCATCGCGCGGGAGGCACACGTCGACCTCGGGCTTGCGGTCTTGCGCAGCTACCTGGACTCGGCCGGGGACGTGGCGTGGGAGGAGCAGATCGGCAACTCGCTCGTCCTGCGCGAGGCAGCCGGCGTGGCTGCCTGCATCACTCCCTGGAACTACCCGTTCTACCAGGTGATCGCCAAGCTGGGCGGCGCCCTGGTGGCCGGGTGCACGGTGGTGCTGAAGCCTGCGGAGCTCACCCCGCTGTCGGCGTACCTGCTCGTCGATGCCGCGGACCGCGCGGGGCTACCTGCTGGAGTGCTCAACCTGGTGCCGGGCCCGGGCAGGGTCGTCGGCGAGGCACTGGTGACGCACCCGGACGTCGACGTCGTGTCGTTCACCGGCTCGACCGGCGTCGGTGCGCGCATCACGGCCCTGGCGGCGCCC
>NZ_JBMCZA010000032.1:0-1533 GCF_048654705.1 Nocardioides sp. CPCC 206348 | reverse complement strand
GCGACCGTCGCGGCCCGGTCGACCTCGTGGTAGAGCAGGAACGCGTGGAGGGCGGCTGCCACCTGCTCGGCGGGGTCGTCGAGCTCGGCAAGGATGTAGTCCAGCTCTGCCAGTCGTCGTGTCATGTACGACTCGTGGAGGGCGGCAAGGATGCGGTCCTTGCTGCCGAAGTGGTGAACGATCGTCCCCTTGGAGACGCCGAGCTCGTTGGCGACGAGGCCGAAGTTCACCCCGTCGTAGCCGATCTCGGCGATGTGGCGGGTGAAAGTGTCTAGAATGTCGTTGTATCGACCTGCGCCACTGACCACGAGAAGTACCCCTCTGTTTGTCGCACGGTTCATGCTTGTGTGCAGGAGTCTACCGCCACTGACCGCACATCCGGTCATGCAACGAGCGACTTGAGTTCTCGCTTGAGGACCTTGCCCGTCGGGTTTCGCGGCAGCTCGGTGACGAACGTGATGCCGGTCGGGCACTTGTAGTGCGCAAGGCGCTCGCGCGCAAAGGCGATGAGTGCCGCCGCGTCCGGTGTCGACGAGCCTCGGGGTGTGATCACCGCGTGCACGGTCTCGCCCCACTTCTCGCTCGGTACGCCGATGACTGCCACCTCTGCGATGTCGGGATGTTCGATCAGAACTCGCTCGACCTCCGCGGGGTACACGTTTTCGCCGCCGGTGATCACCATGTCCTTGACGCGATCCTCGATGAACAGGTAGCCGTCCTGGTCCATTCGTCCGGCATCGCCAGTCCGGAGCCAGCCATCGACGAAGGCCTCATCGGTTGCCTCCGGCTTGTTCCAGTAGCCGGCCATCGTTTGCGCAGACTTGACCCAGAACTCTCCGACCTTGCCGACCGGAACGTCGCTGCCCGTGCTGGGGTCGACGACGCGTACCTCGTTGCCGGTCAGGGGGCGCCCGGCGGATGCGCGAAGGTGCTGACGATCGAGGTCTCGGTGCTCTTCGGGGCCGAGCACGCAGAAGACGCCGGACATCTCCGTCATGCCGTAGACGGAGTAGAGGGGTGTGCTCAATGCGTTCAGGGTTGCGTCCATCAGGGGGCCCGGCATGGGCGAGCCGCCGTACCCAATGACTTCCAGGCCCTTGGTGGCCTCGGCAACGCCCTCCTGTGCGAGGAGCATCTGGATGACGGCAGGCACGAAGAACGCGTGGGTGATGTTGGCATCAACCACGAGCTTGAGGATGTCGGCGGGTATGACCTCACGTGCGATGACTGTGCGTCCCCCGGCGCACATTCCGCCGAGTGCCCAGCAGGTACCGCCGACGTGGAACATGGGCATCGCGACCAGGTTGACCGTCGACTCGTCCATCCCATAGGCAGGCAGAAGGGCTTCGTTGTGCGCCGCGAGGCTGCTCTGTGTCAGCATCGCGCCCTTCGGCCGGCCAGTCGTGCCGGACGTGTAGAGCTGGAGGAAGCAATCGCTGGGCTCTGACGGGTGGCGATCCTGCAGCGGGCTGCCGCAGGCAACGAGCGATTCATATTCGTCCTGGTCTCCCCCGAGGATCACGATGCGTCGAA
>NZ_JBMCZA010000031.1:0-11770 GCF_048654705.1 Nocardioides sp. CPCC 206348 | reverse complement strand
CGTACGCGGGCAGCTGGAGCTTCGCGCCGTACGGCGCCGGGTCGGCCTGCTTGATCGAGGTGTAACCCGCTTTGCGGCCCGACTTGATGTCGGTGACGTAGATACGGCCGTCTGCGACATCGACCTTGTCCGCACTGCCGCGCATGTGAACAATGCCGCCCGGTACCGGCACCTGTATTGCCTTGGGTCCGCCTTCTGTCATCCCGAACTCGAGCTCGGCCTCGATGACTGCGGCGCCAGTGCCAGCGCGCCACGTGGAGTCGTCGTCGAGCATGGCAACCAGGGTGGCGACGATTCGTTCCTTCTCGACGGCCCACAGGCGCTGGTGACCGGTGACACCGCGGCCCTCAAACGCGAGGGCCTTGGCGTCTGCAATCGCCCGCAGGGCGTCATGGTGAGCTGTAGTCCAGGGCGCACCGGGACCGGGGAGGCTGCCCTGCTTGGTCAGGTCTTCCATACAGCCGTGGATGAAGGTGCCCAACTCGGTCGCCGGGATGGTGACGATGTCCTCGGGATTCTCGATCGGCTGGACGCCGAGGACCTTGTTCACGAAGTACGCATGGGGACAGCTGGCGTACTTCTCCAGCGAGCTGGGTGAGATGGCTTTCTCACCGGTCCGATAGTCGGGGAGTCCGGGCGCGGCGATGAGATTGCCATCGAAGCGGGTGAAGTCGTCGCTGGCTCGCGCCTCGAGGAGCTCGGCAGCGCTGGTGATCACGACGTCGTCCAGGACCTGCGCGATGGCCGCCCGGACCCGCCACTCTTGTTCGGTGGCGAGGCGATCTGTGCCGATGAGTTCGCCGGCAAACGAACCGGCGCTGTGAATCTGCGGGAGGGGTGGCAGTTCGTCCCACTTCGTCGCGGGGAGGGTGCGGTTGCCCGAGAACTCTCGGAGCGTGGGAAGAAGCCACCGGCTTGGCAGCCGCCCCTTCGTCTGGCGCAAGTCACCACGGGAGAAGGTGGCGACGACGGTCGGTGCGGTCGAGAACGCGGCGAGGAGGGCCTGGTGCTGCTCATCAATGCGCTCGCGGAGCGTGGGTAACGCGCCGTCGAGCTGCTCGCGAACTCTGTCGGGAAGCAGGACGTCCTCTCGCTGGGTGCCGGGACACAGATCCTCGGATAGTCCGACGGTGTAGACGATGTCGAGATCCAGGCCGGCGGCACTGCTGATCGGGCCGACGTACACGCCGTCGCCGAATCGGCCAACCCGCGGCAAGACGCTTTCGAGCTCAAGGGTCAGCAGGTCGTGCAGAGCGCGCACCGTCGGCGGAGTGGTGGTTGCGTCGAGGACGGACAGTGCCCGCAGCGTCAGTTCGAGGGTGGCGCAGGCGGCCTGTTCCTCGAGCGGCAGCTTGGTCATGCGTAGTTCGTCCGCGATCAGGATGCCGAAGAGGCGCGCAGCCCACTCGGTGAGGGACGACCAGGACTCGTGGTCGAGCGTGAATTCTTGCCCGAGTCGCTGGGCGAAGGTGGCCAGTCGGGCGCCTGACTCCTTGTCGTAGGTCCGCGCCTCGTGTCGGATCCAGGTCTCGAGCCGGTCGTCCCAGTGGTCCCCTCGTACGACGCCCGCTGCGCGGGAGTGCCGCTCCCACCGCGCTGTCGGAATCCAGTCACCGTCGAAGTCACGAACCGGTGCGCCGCTCAGCGCCTCGAAGAGACGAGCACGGGGGAGTCCGTGATCAGCGAGATCGAGCAGGCCGAGGAAGGTCCGGATCGTCGCCCGCTCGATCACTGGTCGCGCCCCTGGCCCGTTGACGGTGATCCCGGCGGTGGCGAGTTGTTCGGCGAGCAGGCGTGCGTAGGGACGCGGGTCGGAGTAGAGCACTGCGAGTCGTTGCGGTGTCTTGAGATCGTCCAGGACACCCCGGACCACGGCCCGGACCTCGTCGTCGGCATCGGAAGCGTGGACGATGCGCGTCGCGACCGTCGAGGGGTCGTCGAGGTTGATCTCCACGAACGGCCGGCCGCGACGCAGCGCATTGACGAACCGCTGTTCGCTTCCCGTCATCGGGCCCGGAAGGTAGAGGACCACCGGATCCGTGAACCCGGCGAGGTTGTCTGTTGCAGCCCACAGCAGATCGACGATGTCGTACCACCGGCTGCTGAGACGGCCTTCGACCTCACGGTGCAGGCGAATCAGATCGGGTCCCGGATCGGGTTGGCTCGCCACGAGTTCGAGTTGTGCCTGGGAGAGGTTGCGAAGGTCCCCATAGGTCCGGGTGAGCGCGGCCACCGTCGAGGGGTGCTCCATCACCTCGCCGAAGGCACCGGGTTCGGCGCGGAGCGCCTCCCTCCACCCTGCGGCGGTGATCGTTCGGGTTGCGGGTCGTTGTCCGGCGAGGAGGGGAGCGCCGAGTGTCTCAGCGAGTCGCCCAATTGTCGTGACGTGCACGGCTGCAACCCCGCCACTTGACGCAAGGAACCGACGTGCGGTGAGAGCGGCTAGATTGCTCGGCGCCAGGACGGTGATGGATTTGAGCGGTTCACGCCCCTTGAGCTCGAGGACGGCTCCGGCGAGTCTCGCTAAGGCGCGCGATCCGGCTGTCGCAGCCCGAGTCGATGACATGATGCGACCGTACTGGGACGCCCGACCCTACGAACCAGAAATGGTTGCTTTGGGGCAACGTGGGCTCATCGTTCGACGCAAAGGCGACTGGGTGAACTGTGGATATGGACAGCCCGTGGACCGCTCCGGACCTGTCGGCGGCCCCGGCGGCCGCCTTGCTGGCTCTGCACGCTTCCGTGCTCTCCGAGCTTCGCGCCCGCAAGGTGCTGCGCACCAACAATCTGCCGACCGGTGACTATGCCGAATGGCTGGTGTGGCGGGCTCTCGGCGGTGACATTCTCGAAGGCAACTCGACGAAGTCATATGACCTCGAGACGCCGACCTTCGGCCGCATCCAGGTGAAGGCACGTTTGGTCTCCCAGCGGTCAAGAGTGGCAACTTCAGACGTCGATCTTCAGGAGTGAAGGCTTTGACCACGCCGCTCTGGTCCTCATCTCAGACGTTGACTATTCGGTCTCAGCCGGCGTCATTCTTCCTGTGGTCGCAGTCAAGGACCGTTGGAGATGGCGCGAGTACCAGAAGGGCTGGGTGCTCCACATGAATGGACCGACGATGACCCATGCCGCAGCAGTCGATGTGACGGAAGCCCTGCAACGAGCGGCCACTCGACTCGACTGATCAGTCCTCCGGGTCCGTCCGGTAGCGGACCTTGTAGGTGTCCGTGTCCATGGTGAGAAAGCCTTGTTCCGCGAGCGAATGCGGGTCTTCGAGAACGCCGAGTGCGACCGGTGTGTCAGACCCTTTCGGACGACGCATCGCCAGAACCGCGTATTGCACGGGCTTGGCGGCCGCTCCACGCAACTCCTCGGCTCGTCGCCATTCAGCGCTGGACATAAAGAACCGACCGTCAGGTGAGTGCTTTACCTCGAGGGCGACTGGCCGGCCCACTCCGTCGTCATCGGTGAGCCAGCCGAGGAGGTCGATACCGAAGTTGTCACTCTGCGAAGTGGCATGAGGGAACTGCTGGAGCTCGTCGACGAGATCCTCGGGGTCGAGCGTGATGTCCTTCGCGGCTTCTCCGTGGCGATCATCTCGTCGACAGGTGCTCCCTGAGGCGAGTTGGGAATGCAGGTGTCCGGTCGATGACCGCCAAACGCTTGCTGTGACCCCACGTGCCACCTGAGGCAAGCGGAGCCAAGCATTGGCGCAGGGGTCGCCAAGTGGTCCTGCATGTGCAACAGCGGAGTGCCGTCCTCGAGCTGTCGGCCGGAGACCGCAACCTCGACAGAAAGCGTCGAGCCCACGCCGCACCACTTTCCGCAGAAGGCGACGACCTTGCATGCCCGCGCTACTCCCGCGCCATGTACACCTTCTGCGCCTGCACGGCGTCAGGGGTCGAGACGTAGGCAACACCTACATCCAGCTTCTCGATGTGTTGGCTGAGGTCGACGCCGTTTCGCCCACGTAGCAGCTTGGCCACCTCCTTGGAGGCCGGGAAGTTGGTTCGAAAGACGATCTTGGTGCCAGCGTTGCCGAGCACATCCTTGTGGAAGTCGTCAGCACTCTGGCTTGCGACGATCACGCCGACGCCGTACTTGCGCCCTTCCTTCATGAGCTTCGGCAGCGTGACGTCCCGGGCCATGCGGTGCGCCTCATCTAGCACGACGGCGAGCTTCATCGTGCTGTCTTGAGGCCAGGCGAACATCTCTCGATACACGCGCCGCAGGATGAACGAGGCGGCGAACCGCTGCACCTCCTCCATGAGATGACTGAGGTCGATGATCCAGCCCTGGGGTGGATCAGTACGCAGCTCAAAGCCGCCCGTAGCGTCCTCGCGGAACAGTCCGAAGTCGGTGAACGTGAGTAGTCGCGCGGCAGCGTTCTTGCCGGCCGCCCCCTTTTCGACCTCTTCCAGGGCGGTGGCGAACTCGGGCATCGTCGGGAGGCGGTCCCCTCGAGTGCTACCCACCCACCCGGTGTCGGCGTACACCTTCTTCAGCGCGCCATACACGTGAGTGCGCTGGATCTCCCCGAGCTTTGCGACGTAGGCGATGATCTCGGCAATCTCCCATGCCGTGCTGTTGATTGGCCGTTTGCTTTCGACGTCCGGCTCGAACGGGCTGAACGGCAGGCCGAGAGCCGCATCGAGGACCACCGCGCCGGCGGGCGGATCGGCTGCCATGTCGCCATGGAAGTCGAACACCAGGGACGGCAGCCCCTGCTGCTCGAAGTCGCGAATGACCTTGCGGGTGGTCACCGACTTGCCCTGACCGGGGATGCCGATCACGAACGCATGCGGGCTTCCCTTGGTACTCACCCGCCAATGCACCGGAGATCCACCCGGATCATCACCCAAGGTGACGACAACCTCTCTGGTGGTGGTCACGACGGACTCCTCGGGGTCCTCCGGAGCCGCTACGGGTGCGGGCGTTGCCGGCTCACTGACCGAATCGGTCGGCGGCTTCTCTGAGGCCGAGCTCGGCTCATCAGCGTTGTGCACGTCGGACGGGTGCGCTTCCTTCTCGACCTCACCCTCGGCCTCCTCGGTCACAGGCTGCCCCTTTTCCTCGGCCCGATCCCTCTCCTCCGGGTCCTCGGGGTCGAGCACCGGCGGCAAGGGCAGCGGCTCAGGCTCACTGATCGGCGTGACCGGCGTCGTCGGCTTGAGTGGCTCCGGCAGTGGGTCGAGCCGGGCACGAGTCGACAGGCCGATCTGGCCGAGGTCCTGTGCGGTGAGGACACGCAGTGGGATCTCGCCGTATTGCTTCTTGAACCCCTGAGCGCCGTCGAGGCTGATGACCCACCCCGTCATCGAGATCTCGGCACGCTCACCCTTTTCTTCTACGCGATCGATGTAGCGGTGAATCTCGTTCAGCTTCGTAGGGTCGATCAACTTGTGTGTCGCAGCTCGGTCGGCGTAGTAGTGGAGCAAGCTGGTCAGACGCGCCATCTGAAGCTCCGCGTCGATCCTCGGCGGGTCGGAGAAGAAGCGTGACTCCAGCACCTGCTTCGTGACCTGGAGCTGCTCGATGATGGTGTCGGCAAGGGTCTGCGCGATGTGGGCCTCCTTGCGCGACTTGACCTCGACGCACTCGATCTTGAACGACCTCTGACCCAGCCGGACTAGTAGGAGGTCACATCGGCGGGCTACCCCCTCGTCGTGTGCTCCGTGACCGAAGATCTCTGGGTGCGCGTCGACGGGCACGACGATGGTGTTTGCGAGCTCGCCACGAGCTGTCAGGTGACCTACCAACGCGGCCAGCGAGACGGCTTCCCGCGCTTGAGTTGTGTTCTCGAGGAGCCGAAGTGCCAACCGGCCCGATACCACGGCGAGCGTCTGTAGCACGGATCCCACACTGCTCTCGACCTCGTCGAGGCCTAGCTCGGACATGGCGCCAGCGAGTAGGAACTCGACCTCGCTGCGGTGCGTTGTCGTCACCGTCAGCCGATCGCCGATGCCCTCCACGAAGTCCGGCGCGTAGTCGAGGATGAACGGATCGCTCAGCCCGGACTCAAACAGGTTCACTCCGACGAACTTGTCGATTCCGATCACCCAATCGGCACGCTGATGAGCTGCCCGGATGCGCGCTTGGGCATCCCCGTCGAGGGTTACGTGGACAGCGGGCACTGAGTCGGGGCGTCCGCCGCCACGCCGAGCCAGCGCCCGCTGGTGGGCACGGTGGAGTGACACGAGTTCGGAGTCGCCAGACCCGCCACCAAGGCACGGGACGCTTTCCCACACCAGGTCGCCGTTTTCCTCCCGACTTGTGGTCACCAGCGGCACGAGCATGTCGCGGAAGGAGGGCTTGCGCTCCGGGCTCGTGCCAAGGCCCAGACTGGCGACACCCGGGTCCTGTAGGAGGGCCAGGTGGGCTTCCCTGGAGTCCTCCATGAGCGACTCGGCATTGCGCACGCTCAGCGAGAGCGGAGGCGCCAGATGCGTCGAGGAGGCGACACTTTCGCGATGTCGCAGGTCTGCCTGCAGAGCTAGGAGCCTGTGCACTGGGCTGACATACGACCAGCTATCGGTATAGGCGATGACCTCATTGCGTCTGGGCCCCATGGTGAGGACTTCGGACGATTCCTCGTCGCCGAGCTCGGCGGGTCGAGACAACGAGGAAAGGGCGCCTGCGAGCAGTTCTCCCGAACCTGGATTCACTGTGAGCAACCGCAGCGCCGCGCCCGGGTCGTGTGCGCGCTCGTAGGCACGGATTCGCTGGGCAACGAGGCGGGATGAGGCTCGCATAGTGGACGTGGCGCGATCGAGATCCAAGACCGAGCAGATGCTCTCGGCAGCGGCATCACTGTCGACGGGTCCCGGCACGATGTAGAGACCGGACCCGTAGGTCAGCTCTTCGGCGTAGACCGCCTCTTTCCCGCTGTGGTGCAGCACACTGAAGGGAAGGTTGGCGGGCACGACTTGCCCCACCATCTCAGCACTCAGCATCGAAGGTCGAGCGCTGCGTGGCGTGACGTCAGTGAGCTCGTCGGCCCACCCTCGCACAAGTTCGTCAAACGTCGCGACCCACATCACCCGCAGTGGATGGATCGGAAGGAGAACCACGGCGTCGATCGAGTGATTGCTCCGCTGCACGCTCAGACTGAGCGTGTCGACGAGGAGGAGATCGCGCAGCGACTCATCGTCGGCACTGTCGATGGCGCGCCTGAACGACGCCGCGTAGGACTTGGCAGCCTCACGCAGCTCATCGGTCCAGCGTGCTGACTCGATCGTGTCGCGCGGGCCGCCGGCCGCAAGCTGCTTGAGGAAGTCGCTCCGTGCCTTCTTGACAGCCGCGGGCAGGTTGACGTCGAGAGTGCCCGCGCCATCCCATTCGAGCGGGGTTCCGTAGGAGCCTTGGGCGGAGTGGCAGGTGGGACCCAGAGGATCGGCGGTTGCTTGCCGCTGCAAGCGGATGATCAGCTCGTTGACTCTCACCTGGATAGCCCGCCGGTTTCCAAGGCGCAGCCCAAACACTTGACCGGCCAGGTCCCAGGTCACGAGGTCCTCTGTGAGGTCATCGAGTCCGTCGAGCGCCGCCCGCACCACGGCCTCCGGAAGGCTGGGTGCCGCCGTGCGCCGGGCCTTCGATTCGGGGGCGTCGCCGACGGCAATCTGGAACTCCTCGCTCTCGGCGACCGCTGGCTCGCCTGAGGTGAGGTCGACCTCGTCGCCGTTGGCCCCCAAGGCCGTGAGCACGACAACGAAGCGGGCTCCTTCGGCAAGGTCATCCTCGGTGATCGAGACCTTGACCGTGGCGCGCTTGCGCGTGCCAGGCGCCGTCATGCTCACCAGTGGTTCGTCGTCGTCCCTGCGCTGATCAGCGGGACGCGCGACCTCAAGGCGCCACTTTGCAACGTCTGTGACGTTGGTCGGGTCGGTCTTCCACGTGACGACGACTGGAGCGGCGCCGTCCTCGGGCACCGTGAGGATCAGTTGACCGTCGGCGCCCAGATCCAACTTCGAAGCCTTGACCAGTGTTCCGTCAGGGTTGGTGAAGGGGTCGACCTCGAGCTTCTCGAGGGCGTTCTCCGGACGGTCGGCCGGCGGCCAATGTTCGAAGGACAGGTGGCGGTGACTGGTGGCGATGTCATGCGCCCACAGTCTTGCGTTCGACAGGCGGGAGCCGCGTTGGTCGAGGAAGTCCCGCAAGGGCACTCGCCATGCCCCGATCTTCATGTTCGCTGCCGAGAGCCGATCGTCGATCGTCGCCGCTGGGCGACTCGGCCGGCTGATCGCATGTGCCGCCGCCACATTGAGCCCCAGACGTGACAGGGGCTCGGGGCCAAGATCCGGTATGAGCCCAATTCTCCAGAGGTTCTCGCCGAATGCTTGGTCCGTAGGATCTTTCACGATCGCTGCCATGAACTCGGCCCAGGCTTCGCGATCAGCTCGTGCCACGTTGCGACGCAGACGGCGGACTGCCTCGAGCAGCCCCTGATTGGTCAGATCACTGACGAGACTGAGGTCGGCCTGGGAGAACAGGTCGAGCATCGGGATCCGCTTGAACGAGTTGTCGAGCGAGCTGGCCGCGTGCCCTTCACCGGCGGGCACAAGCAAGAGACATGCCTGTAGCTTCCGGTTGCGCAGTTCGATGGCCTTCTGTGGGGGAATCTCGATGTCGCCCGCAGGATCTGCTCGAAGGATATTGACCGCGACGCCCGGCAGGCGTTGACGCAAGGCGTCGACGAGAGTGGGACCTAGGCCTGGGGCAACGTCGTCAATGCGGACGCAGTGCCCGGGTTCGGCGCCCTCCATGACCTTCGCCAAGTGGTCGACAAGGACGTCGTGGAGGAGGTTCTTCGTAGTCACAGTCATCGCACGGCCGCCCGGGGACGAGTTACGAATTGAGCGTTGAAGTCGTCGGAGAGACCGCGGAAGCAACCGAGAAGTTTGAGCCGCTGTGTGAACGCGGAGAGATTCTCGGCGGCTCCAGCTCGAGCGCTAGCGGAATCGAAGTCAGTCGGTGGGTGGTCGATGAGGATGCCAAAGCGGTGATGCAGACGTTTGAGTAGTTCTTGGACGGGGAGCTCGCTGAGCGTTCTGTCGCCGCCAGGCTCCACGAAGCAGAGGCACAACAAGGTTGTCAAAGCCTCGTCGGAAGGCGCGTAGCGCCAAGAGGGGCGGTAGCGCAGGGTCCCCGAAAGAAGACCGTAGGACTTGGTGATTCCCCCCGTGCTCCAGAACCACTTGACCTGATTCTCAAGGCCGCGTTTGCGCAGGCCCTCGACGAGCACCTGGATGAACTTCTCCGTGCCGGTGAGGCCCTCGCTGAGACGGACTTCGCGGACGAAAAGCCGCTCGTCGCTCCCGTCTTCTAGCTCATCCTCGATCTGCTTGAGCTTGATGCGCAGGATCGTGGCGATCTCAGGGTTGTCCTTGAGGTCCACGATGGCTTGGAGGTTCTCCTCGGCCGTTCCGTCGAAAGCGGGTGCAGTTTCCATCGAACCTGCGGCGTCACCGAGCGAGCGGATCAGCAAACGGTCGCGAAAGAGATTCCGCATGATCTCGAGATCACGCAACACGCACTGCGCGGTCAGCTCGTCGGACCCGCCGCCCTTTCGCCGAACGAAGTCGACGTACATCTCGCAGGGATTGCCATTAGCAGGGGGCGGTTCGTTGTCCAATAGAGCTCGAACCGTGCGGGCGCTGATGAGGGGCAACTGCAGAAGGCGGAGTGAGATGAGGGCGCTCAGGTGGGCGTAGGCCTCACCCACGGTCATTTTCGGACCGTAAAGTTCTAGCAGCGCGACCACATCGCGACCGAGCGGGTCGACTGCCAACGGCACCGGGGGGTCAGCCTTGGCACGCTCCCTACCGTTGTTCTGACTGGCCGTGAAGCCTTCCAGAAAACGGAGGGCGAGCAGAGTGTCGATGTCGACAGTCTCGGTCTCGTCGTAGCGAGGATCGGCCCAAGGAGCTACCCCCACGTCGACGCCAGAGCCGAATGTCGCGCTGAACAGCTCGTCGATCTCCTTGGTCGGATTGCTCGAGCCGCGGCTTTCAACCACACGCGAGACGGACCGGTAAAGAAGGTCGTCGGCTTTACGGTTGCGTGAACTGTTCTTGGGTAGGCCGCTGCGGTAGCTCGCAATTGTCAAGGGACGCAGGTAACCCATCACCACCCTGTCGCGCTTGAGGCCCGCTCGTTCTTCCACGAGAATCGACGATCGGACCCAGCCGTCGAGCACGTCACGCCCGCGGTCTCCCTCAAAGCCGATGAGTTCGGAATGTCCGAGCAACGTGTCGAGGTAGTTCGTGTACGCCCTCGTGTCCGTCTTCGAACCAGCCGTTCGGCCCCGCTTCACCGCCATTTCGAGGATGCGGGTGAGCATGCGGTCGACGTCGAGGTCGTTAAGCTCAACCGGGAGCACGACCTCGGTCTGCAGAGAGTTCAGGTCCTTCATTGCCTTTGGGATCGAGAAGCTCATGCGTCCTCCAAGACGATCTGCGTGCCGTCGATGCGGGCGACGGCGACTGAGCCGGACGAGTCGACGATCCGGGCCTCCATCGAGGGGCGGCGCGCTAGCTGACTCACGAAGGCTTCGATCTCCTCAAGGATTGCGTCGGTCGCGAGGTCGTTCACGAGCTCGCCGTCCGCCGCGCGCAGGATGATCTCAGCGGTGTCGAGGCTCAGAGTGATGCTTGGGTTCGACACATGGGCGAGAGTGAGCTGATCGGCAATCGTTTCGACGTACGGCGATCGGGCGTCGTCGATCGAGACCGTGAACTCGGCGGCGGGCACCGTGTGCAGGATCGCCCAAGCCGCGCGAGGCATGCCGCTGCTCATGGCCAACCCGTCGTCGGTGTAGCCAAACGCTCCCACCAGGCGGCTAATGCCGAGAAGCAAACGCGCCCGGGTGCGCCTTGGATCTTCGTTCCTCAGCATGGATGTGAACTCTTCGAGATACCGATAGATCATGACGCTGGTGCGATCGGTTTGCTGAGCCTCATCGCTGACCAACTCGAAGTAGAGGCCGCGAGCGACAGTGTCGACGCCGTTGTAGACCGGGTCTTGCGAGGCGGCGCCCTGAGTGCGGAAGAGGCGGTCGACTCCGGGGGCGGCTACCTGAGCCGGATCCAGCTCTGACCACTCCGCCACGAGGTAGTCGCTCGATTCGGTGGAAAAAGCCAACTCCGAGATCAATGCCCTCTCGAGCTGCATCGCGCTGAGGTTGGACGAGCGCCACTGGTGAATGTCGGCGCACGACCGATCGCCAGTGATCAGCCATGCGATTGCGGAGCGGACATCTCGAAAGGTGGCTCGGCGGCGGCGCCTCAAGTGGCTGATGCGGACGAGCTCATCGAAGACCTGGGCGCCCTGACCGCTCAGAGTGTCTCGGTTGGCCAGAATGGGGCAGTCGTATTGGGCCACGCAGCCACTGCAGTCCTCCCAGCGAGCGTGGTTGACCATGCTCGCGAGTGCGTTGAGGGCAGGCCCATCGTGGCCGTCCTCACTGGCGAGCGAGCGACGTTTGAGGTCGACGACCGCCAGCCGCGACCCTGGCGTCGCCTTGCCATTGACCTGGTCCTTGACGTCGAATCCCCAGGCTTCGTACTCCCCGCCATGGTCATCGAAGAACTGCAGAAGGCGGCCATCGTTAACGGCGATCAGAGCTGTGCCGTGACCGGCTTCAATGACTGCGTCAAGCGCGGCGCTCACCAACTCGTCCGCGGACAGGTCGCCATGCGACTCGCTTGCGTCGTAGACGGCCGTGAAGAGTCGGTCGCCTAGGACGTGTCTCCTAAGTCGCGAGCCAGATGGT
>NZ_JBMCZA010000030.1:0-862 GCF_048654705.1 Nocardioides sp. CPCC 206348 | reverse complement strand
ATCGCACCCACCCCGACGAGGACCGCGTCGCACTCGTGACGTGTCCCGTCACCGAGGACGACAGCGGCCACCTTGCCGGAGGCGTCCCCCTCCAGACGTACGACGTCGGCGCCAGTGCAGATCTCAGTGCCCCGGGCGGCGTGGTAGGCGGAGAGGAAGCCGGCCAGATCCACTCCCGCAACCCGGGCCAGGGCACGGTCCTCACGTTCGAGAACGACGACCGATGCTCCGAGGTGGTGCGCAGAGGCAGCGACCTCGAGGCCCACGTAGCCCCCGCCGACGATCGCGATCCGGGCACCGGCCACGGTCTCCGCAGCGATCCTCAGCGCGTCGTCGTGGTTGCGCAGGTAGTGGACTCCGTCCAGAGCGGCACCGTCGATCGTCAGGACTCGCGGAGCCGCTCCTGTCGCGAACACGAGGGCGTCGTAGGTGAGCTTCTCGCCACCCCCGAGAGTCACCGTGCGAGCCTTGGTGTCCAGGGCCTCAACTGCGTTGCCGAAGCGCGCATCGATGCGCTGGTCGGCGTAGAAGTCCTTGGGCTTGATGAGGAGTTCGTCCTCGCTCATCACACCCTTGAGGTAGTCCTTCGACAGCGGTGGACGCTGGTAGGGCCAGGTGTCCTCGTCGCCGACGAGGATGACCTCGCCCTCGTAGTCGTGCTGTCGCAGGAGCGCAGCAACGTTCGTGCCGCCGTGACCGGCACCGATGATGACGATGCGGCGAGGGTGAGTGGGCTGAGTGCTGTTCATGACGGAACTCCTGGGAGGGTGCGCGCTGCGCGATCCCTGATCGCTACAAGCTGGCGGTAGAACGGAAAGGCCTGTTCGAGGACGGGCAGCACCTTGAGCGCCTTGCTCACCTG
>NZ_JBMCZA010000029.1:0-3476 GCF_048654705.1 Nocardioides sp. CPCC 206348 | reverse complement strand
ACCACGGTGCTTTGGCTGAATGAGCTCCACGACTTCGACATCCGGTGCGTCCGCATGAGTCCCTACGTCCTCGGTGACCGTCTCCTTCTGGACGTGCAGCAGGTCATTCCGCTTCCCGAAGCGTCGGCCTACACCGTGCGGGTCCGGGAGAAGGAGAACGCTGCGCGCCACGCCACGGGGGAGAGCAACGCGGACCGAACCAAGTTCGTCGTCCAGTTGCCCGGCATGACGACAGAGGCTCTTCCGAAGCGGTGGGCGATGCTGCGACTCGTCGAGGGTCTGGCGGCTGCAGGGGTCAGCATGGAGGACGTCAAGAGCATCCTGCCGCCCTCGAAGTTGCTTCAGGTGGACGGTGTGCACGACGACACCGATGTCTTGTGGGCCGCGATCCAGGCTGCAACGGGCAAGCCCGACGACAACCGCAAGCGGTGGCACCTCTCCGATCCGATCCTCGACGAGAATCAGACGTGGGTACTCAACAACAACTGGGGCACCAAGACGCGAGGTTTCTTCAAGGCGTTGCTGGCCATCGCTCCGGCGGGCTTTGCCGTCAGCGAGGCTGATGCACCGCCGCACGCCGAGGTGACGACTGGCGGACTTTAGTCCGCCGACCCGCTTCTCCTCAATCCCACTCGCTCGCATACATCGGTGCCGGCGGCTGTTCTCTGGTGGCACTGAGTCTGATGAGGTCTGACCACAGAACCTCGCCGAGTTCATACGACAGAACCAGGCCCGCGAGGTCGTCGAGCAACCGGCCGAGGACCCGGTCGTGGTGATCAGGGAGGTCCTCGAATGCCATCCGGTGCGTGCCGTAGAGACTGTTGATCTCCGGCGGCGCTTCCATCATCCCGTCGAACGTGCTCACAGGTGCGCCGAGGAGCTCGGCGGTGTTCTGAAGTGTGTAGACCAGACCGCCCGGCAGTCCGCGGTCGAGCCGTTCTCTTGCCAGAATGCCGATCGCGTCGAGCACATTTCCGCCCCAGTCCTCGAGATGGGAGCCGTGCGCGACACCTTCCGCGGCGGTCAGGAGGTCAGCTCGTGGGAAGATGATTCGGCGTCGGTCATGTACAGCTCCTAGTGTTCGGCGAACGTGGTCGGATTTTAGGCGTCGAACCCGACTGAATTTCGATCGAACCGCGACCTCAGAGGTCGACGATGTGACACCCAGCCGGGTGCAGGAACAGCAGCTTCTCCGCGATCGGACCGGTGACGCTCGCCAGCAACATCGTTCGATACGCCGCAAGTTGGGGCCGATAGAAAGCGGTCTTCGAAGCCAGGTTCTGTTCACTGACGACATCAGTCTTGTAGTCGACAACGACCAGTGATCCGTCGTCCTCGCGATAGAGCAGGTCGATGATGCCTTCCATGACCTGGCCGTCGTCAGTTGGAGCGCCGACGTAGATCTCGCGCCAGTTCTCGCGATCGGCCGCGCGGCGAACGATGTCACTGGCCAGCGCCGAGCGCACCAGGTTGACCACTACGTCGTAGAACTCGGGAATGCCCTCGGCGAGGACCTGCGCTTGCGCGCCGTCTTCGAGACCGTCGCCCGTCTGCAGGTCGACGGACTGGAGTACGGCGTGGACAGCGCGCCCGACTGCGGAGCCGTAACGGCCCTTCGACCATGGCGGAAGATCGAGGTCGCGGGCTCCCTTCGCCGTGCCGGGTTCGGGCGCGTGCAGCACTACGGCAGGGTCGGTTCCCTCGAGGCCTGAGGCCGTGATCGTCGTTGTACGACGGCTGTTGGCTTGCGCCTTCGCGACGGTCCGCAGCCAAGCCTCGAACTCCGGTGGAGGAGCGGCGCGATCCGGCCTCTGAACCTGGAGAACCGGCGGCCCGGCAGCCTCAAAGTGCGCGGGGTTCCCAAGGAGGGCGCCGCCGGCCGACTCGATGAGCTCGGCGGGGCTCGGCTCCTCGGCTCCGTTCACACTGCGATGCATCGAGACCACCAAGTGGTCGCGGGCTCGCGTCGCTGCCACGTACAGCAGCCGCGTTCGTTCGAGGAAACCCATCGACTCATCGATCGCTGCCAAGGTTTCGAACAGCGGATCCTGCAAGTCCCTGTTGAGGCTCACGGTGTAGTTGTGTTCGCTCCAGAGCAGGCGGACGCCGAACTGTCGCTTCGTCCGGGTCGTCATGCCGCTCATGATCACGATCGGGAACTCGAGACCCTTGGCAGCGTGGACGGTCATGACACGGACGGCGTCGACGTCGGTCTCGGGCAGGATCGCCTCGGAGACCCGGGACTTCTCCTGCGCCTGGTGCGCAACCCAGGCGAGGTAGTTGCGCAGCCCACCGTGCGCCACCTCGGTCCAGGCGCGGGCCTGGTCGACCACGTAGCGAACACGCCGCCACGTGTCACGGGTGCGCGGCAGGTGGAGACCGATCTCCAGCAATCGGCGATCGTCCACGATGCGGGCCAAGACTTCGCTGGGCGTGAGCCAGCGCGCAGCACGGTGCAAGCCACGGAGGTAGTCCAATGATTGCCCGACAGGGCCTGCGGCCAACGACTCGCTGGGAGAGGTGGCAAATAGATCGATCCGGCCGCCAGCGAACCTCCATGCCCACAGGTCGTCGTCTCCGCAGGCGAAGAGCGGTGAGCGCAGCGCGGCGACGAGGGCGAGAGCATCAGAGGGATCTGCGATGGCTCGGGCGGTGATCAGCAGGTCACGGATCTCGGGCGCCTCGTAGACCAGCGACATGGACTCGGCGCGGAAATGGACGCCAGCGGCGTCGAGTGCTTCCTCGAGCCTCGGCATGGACGTCCGCGACGGTAGGAGTACGGCGATGTCGGCCTTTCGGGCGGGGCGCCACTCCTCCTTGATTTCGTCGAAGACTGTCCAGCCCTCGTCGAGGATCTTGTTGACGACGCCCGCGACGTCCGCGGATTCGAGGGCGCGCAGTCCATCGGCGTTGATCTCGCCGTGTTCTTCGGCACCGAGAACGGTCACCGGCGGCCCGACGAGCGCTGGGTCTTCCGGACGGTGCGCGATCAGCGCCTCATAGGCCGGCTGCGCATCCTCCTCGTACTGGATGAGAGTCTCGAACACGCCGTTGACCCAGCCGATCACGGCGGGGCCCGAGCGGAAGTTCGTGGACAGGGTGGCCCGCTCGCCGAGGACTTCCTGCGTGTTGAGGTACGTCGCGATGCTGGCCCGCCGGAAGCGGTAGATGGACTGTTTGGCGTCGCCGACCACGAACAGTCGTCCTTCGGGTATGACGACGTCGCGCCAGTCGGGCGCATTCGCATCGCGGCCGCCGGCGATCCGCACGGCGAGTTCGATCTGAATAGGGTCGGTGTCCTGGAACTCGTCGAGCAGCAGGCGCTCGTAGCGAGCGTGCAGGGTGGCTCGGGTTTCCGAGGAGCGGTTGAGCAGGTCGCGGCTGAGTACGAGGAGGTCGTGGAACTCCAGCTGTCCGCTCCGTCGGCGGTCGTCAGCTTCGGCGAGCACCTTGCTCCCGGCCCAGTGAGTCAGGTG
>NZ_JBMCZA010000028.1:0-2983 GCF_048654705.1 Nocardioides sp. CPCC 206348 | reverse complement strand
GAGTCAGCGGTGCGCTCCCTCCTCGACCCGGGCAACGACTGGGGTCCCGACGACCTCGGCGCCTTCATCGGCACGGCGATCCACGGGGTGTTCAAGGACGCCTGACCTGGCTCAGGCCTCGACAGCCGGCTGTCCGCTCTCCACGTGGAAGGAGTAGCTCGTGCTCACGCCAGCATGGGGATCGAGCTTGTCGACCTGGCGATAGTCGAACCGCATTTCGGAGGCCGTCGCCTCGAGGACGCCGTACCCGTGCTGGACCATGTCCACGAACTTCAGGTGGGGATTGTGCGCGCGACGGTTCTGCTCCTCGAGCCGAGCAGCGGGCACCCCGCTGTCGCCGGTGTTGTGCGAGGTGACCGAGGGAACCAGGAACTCCGTGCCGACCCGCTGGTCGCCTGCCGGGTTGATCGACCCTCCCGAGGTGCCAGGGGCGAACCCGGTGTTCCACAGTTCTCCGGCGAAGCTGTCATGGTCGTCCCCGGTGATCGCGACGAAGTTCTCGACCCCGGCGTGACCGAGGGTCGACAGGATCTCGGTGCGCTCCGCGCCATACCCGTCCCAGGTGTCCATGTACGCGCGCGCTCCGGCGTCGTCGGTGACCATCCCCATCATCATGTTGGCGTTCGCCATCACCTTCCAGCGAGCGCTCGAGTTCTCCAACCCGTTCAGCAGCCATGTCTTCTGCGGGGCGCCGAGCATCGAACGGGACGGATCGTCGGCGTCCGCGCACACGAGGTGGCCCAGGCTGTCACCGCAGCCCTGCTGGTCGCGGTACTGGCGGGCGTCCTGCAGGAACAGCTCCACCATCCCGCCGAGCTGGAGCGAGCGGTAGGTGCGCAACGGGTCATCCGCGAAGCGGGGTACCGGCATGTGCTCGAACCACGCTCGCCAGGCCCACTGCTTCTTCTGCTGCCAGAACAGCAGGGTGTCCAGGTCCGACAGGACAGGTGCGGTCCAGTCCACCTTGTCGTAGTTGTTGCGGAACTCGTGGTCGTCCCAGATCGGCAGGAAGGCGTGCTGCAGGTGCATCGACTGAAGGTCCGCGTCGCGGTAGTGCGGATACTTTGCCCGCATCCCACTCAGCGTCTGGGGATAGGCGTTGAACTCGAGCCCGCGCACGCCGGGTGCGGTGAACTCGTACACGTAGTCGCCCAGGCTGACCACGAGGTCGAGGTCCTCCGCGGCCAGGTGCCGGTGCGCGGCGAAGTAGCCCTCCTCGAAGCCCTGACAGGTGAAGAACCCGATCCGCACCGGCTGCTGGGAGTCGGGCGGACGAAGGGTCTGGAAGCGGCCGACCGGTGACTCGGTGTCCTGGCCGCGGAAGCAGTAGAAGTACTGCTCCCCCGGGTCGAGCCCGGTGACGTCTTCGTGCACCGTGCCGTCGGCCATGCCGCGGGCCGTGACGCCCTTGACGACGACGGGACTGGAGAGGTCAGCGTTCTTCGAGACGATCAACGCGAGGTTCGCGTCGCGGTTCAGCAACGGAACCGGTGGCACGCGGGTCCACAAGGTGGCGCCGTCGGTCCGCGGAACCCCCGCCATCACCGACTGCGGAAAGCACGGGTTCCGGGCAAGGCCGGGCATCGCGTCGGCCGCCGTACGGAAGCCGGTGCTGGTCCCGGCGGCCGCTCCGGGCAGCGCGATGGCACCGCCCAGGGCGGCCGCTCCGGTGAGCAGGCTTCGTCGCGACGTACGGCGTTGACTCCACGTTGTGTCCACCTTCGGCAGCCTCGCAGCCATCCCGGTGCGCCGACCAACACCGTTTTCGTGCGCCACTGACAACGGCGCGGGGTCAATCGGTGATCGTCACTCGTCCTGTTCGCTCGCCTCATCCACCGCGGCCAGGCTGCGGTCGTTCGCGATGTTGCGTGCGCTGGTCGACCGTCCGAGGGCCGCCACCTCCGCGTCCATGCGGGGCAGCAGCTCGGGCACGAACTTGAGGATCGCGAGGTTGCCGGCGGCGGAGTTGACCACGTTGCGGTTCAACCCGATGCCACGCACCCAGCCCGGGCAGTACACGTGGCGCTGCCGCTTCTCGATGCCCTTGATGAACGCCTTGACGCAGGCGTCGACCGACGTCGTCACACCCAGGGGAAAGGGCATCTTCGCGAGCATGTCCTGGAAGGCGGACAGGTCCTTCTTGGCGTCCTGTACCAGGGGTGTGTCGATCCAGGACATGTGGGCGCAGCCGACGGTGACACCTTGATGGGCGGTCTCGAGACGCAACACGTTGGCGAAGTGTTCGGCACCTGCCTTGCTCGCGTTGTAGGCCGCCAGGCCCGGGGCGGCTGCGAATGCGGCCAGCGAGGACACGACCAGGAAGTAGCCCTTGCTCTCGACGAGCGCGGGAAGGGTGGCGCGGGCCGTGTGGAACACACCGAGGACGTTGATGTCCATCACCCGCTTGAACGCGGCCGGATCGGTCCCCATCACCGAGCCATAGCTGGCGATGCCTGCGTTCGCCACGACGACGTCGATCCGTCCGAAGTGGGCCACCGTGGCGTCGGCCGCCTCCTGCATCGCGGCCAGGTCGCACACATCGGCAACGACGCCCAGGGCGTTGCTTCCGATGACAGCGGCCGTCTCGTCCAGGGCAGCCTTGTCGAGGTCGGTGATGACGACCTTCGCACCCCTGGCGGCCAGTTCCTTCGCCACCTCGGCGCCGATGCCGCGCGCGCCACCGGTGATCAGCACAACCTTGTCGTCCATCCGTCCCATGCGAACTCCTCTGTGTCGGATCATGCGTCGTCGTGCGCCGCGAGGGCGTCGAACTGAAGACGATCGTCCTCCTCAAGCGCCGGTGTCGCCATGAACCGTCGGAGGCGGCCTCAGGAATGAGTCAGAACTGCACGGTGGCCGCGAGCGCGGCACAGGCGGCGAGGCGGTCGCTCCCGCATCCGCAAGTCCTGAAAACGCCGAACGGCCGCCCGCGGGCGGCCGTTCGATTCGGTGGAGCTGAGGGGATTCGAACCCCTGACCCCCT
>NZ_JBMCZA010000027.1:0-8198 GCF_048654705.1 Nocardioides sp. CPCC 206348 | reverse complement strand
CAGAGCCGGAAGAGCGGACGGAAGCAGCCGCCGAGGATCACCACGCTGGGGTTGAAGATGTTCACGACTGCGGCCAGGCCACGGCCCAGCTCGGTGGCGATCGGGCGCAGCTCGCGCGCCGGTGTGGTCATCTCGTCCAGCGTGGCACCGAGTCGCGCGGCCTGGTCGACGGGGACCCTGAGCGCCTGCGCGATGGCGTGGGCGCCGACCACGGTCTCCCAGCAGCCGCGGCTCCCGCAGTGGCACGGGATCCCGCCCGGGGCATGGCAGAGGTGCCCGACCTCGCCGGCGTAGCCGGCCACGCCTTCGAGCCGGTGGCCGCCGGTGATGACTCCGGCACCGACACCGACGTTGCCCGAGAGGAAGACCAGGTCGTCGATCTTCTGCGCGGCACCGCGCCGGTGCTCGGACAGCGCGCCGAGGTCCGCGTCGTTGCCGAGCGCGATGGGTACGTCGAGGGCCAGCGCCGCAAGGACGATCGACCCGAACGAGACGTCGTGCCAGTTGAGGTTCGGGGCGTGCCGGATCAGGCCGTCGCTGCGTCGTACCAGACCGGGGACGGCGACGCCGATGCCGAGCAGCGGCGCATCAGCGGGGGAGAGGGCGACGACCTGGCGGATCAGGGCGGCGACGGTCGCACCCACCTGCCACGCCTCCGTCTCCTCCGGGATCGGCGCGCTCGCGCGCTGGCCGACACGTCCGCCCAGCCCGACGCAGGCCACGGTCGCCTGGTCGACGCCGAGGTCGACCGCGACGACGTACGGACCGTCGTCCCGGATCCGTACGCCGGCCGAGGGTCGCCCGGCGCCACGGCGTTCGGTCGCGGGGCTGGCGTGCTCGATCAGGCCGAGCGTGTCGAGCTCGCCCACCAGGCCGGCGATCGTCGAGCGGTTCAGGCCCATCCGGCCCGTCAGGTCGGCCCGCGACAGCTCGCTGGCGTCGTGGACGTGGCGCAGGAGGGTCCCGAGATTGTGGCGCCGGACGGCTTCCTGGTTGGTCCCCGTCCCGCGCTGTGCCCCCGCCATGCCTAGACCCCGGTCGCCGAGCGACGGCGGCGCGAGACGGCGTCCACGCTCGCGGCCAGCAGCAGCACGCCGCCGGTCACGATGAAGTTGATGTAGCTGGCCTGGTCGAGCAGCCCGAGCCCGTTGGGGATGGTGGCGATCACCAGTCCACCGATGACGGCGTCGATGGCGCGACCCCGACCACCGAACAGGCTGGTGCCGCCGATCACGGCCGCGCCCACGGCGTACAGCAGCTCGTTGCCGCCGCCGGATCCCGGCGAGACCTTGCCGGTGTACGACGCCGCGAGGATGCCGGACACCGCAGCCATGCCGGAGCAGATGACGAAGGCAGCGATCTTCATCCGCGTGACGTTGATGCCGGCGCGACGCGCTGCCTCGGCGTTGCCGCCGACGGCGTACAGGTGGCGTCCGAAACGGGTGCGGGTCAGCACGAAGGTCCACAGGAGCAGCAGGGCAATGACCACGGGGGCGACCCAGGGGATGCCGCTGATGTTGAAGATGGCGGGGTTGACCGCGCGGTTCTGGCTGAGGAGCGCGGTGAGCCCGAGCACCACCACGGCGAAGGCGACGATCTGGACGCCCACCAGCGCCATCGGCTTGTGCACCAGTCCCTTGGCCACCCGGGAGCGGTGCTGCCAGAGCGTCAGGCCGGCGAAGCCGAGCACGAGCACCACCGCCGCGACCCACCCCACGCCGACGGGCACGTTCTTGATCGAGAGTCCCCGCAGCACCTCGTCGTTGAAGCGGAGCGAGCCGCCCGAGCCGATCAGCTTCAGGGGGACTGCCTGCAGGGCGAGGAAGAACGCGAGGGTGACCACGAAGGACGGGATCCCGAGAAGGGACACCAGGACACCGATGGCGAGTCCGATGAGGGCACCCACCGCGATGCCGGCCAGTACGGCGCCCCACCAGGGCCAGCCGTGGTCGAGGATGACCAGGGCGGTGATGGTCGCCGAGGCGCCGCCGGCGACGCCGGCGGACAGGTCGATCTCGCCGAGCAGCAGGACGAAGACCAGTCCCATGGCCAGGACGCAGATGGAGGCGGACTGGATGACCAGGTTGGTCAGGTTGTACGTCGTCAGGAACTTGTCGTGCGACAGCGCGAACACCGTGAACAGCACGGCGAGCCCGAGCAGCGCGGGCAGGGAGCCCATGTCGCCGCCGCGCAGGCGGTTGACGTAGTCGCGGGCGGCATCGCCGATGGTGGCGGCGCTGCGGCCGTCGCCGGTGAAGTCGGACTCGGGGAGACCGGGGCCGGGGGCGTAGGGGGCAGGGGTCGTGGACTGGGCGCTCATCGCACTCCTCCTCAGATCGTCGCCGCGGCGACGTCGCGAATGCCGAGATCGCCGGAGCGTCCGGCGGTGATCAGTTCGACGACCTGGTTGTGCGTCACGCTCGAGGTCGGTACGTCGGCGGCGACCCGCCCGAGGTAGAGCGCCGTGATCCGGTCGGCCACCTCGAAGACGTCGTTCATGTTGTGCGAGATCAGCACGACGCCCAGGCCACGGTCGGCGAGGCGCCGGACCAGGTCGAGCACCTGCCGGGTCTGGGCGACCCCGAGCGCAGCGGTCGGCTCGTCGAGGAGCACGATCCGGGAGTTCCAGAGCACGGCCTTGGCGATCGCCACTGTCTGGCGTTGACCACCGGAAAGGCTGGCCACGCTCTGGCGCACGGACTTGACGGTGCGCACGGAGAGCGAGGCGAGGGTCTCGCGGGCGCGGTCCTCCATCGACATGTCGTCCAGGACCAGGCCCTTGCGGGTCTCCCGGCCGAGGAACATGTTCTGCACGATGTCGAGGTTGTCGCACAGTGCGAGGTCCTGGTAGACGACCTCGATCCCGAGGGCTGCGACGTCACGGGGATTGCTGACGTGGACGGGCGTTCCCTCGAAGAGGTAGTCGCCGCTGTCGCGGCCGTAGATGCCCGCGATCACCTTGACCAGGGTCGACTTGCCGGCGCCGTTGTCTCCGACGAGTGCGGTGACCTGCCCGGGGTAGACCGCGAAGTCGACGTCATGCAGGACGTGCACCACCCCGAAGCTCTTGTTCACACCGCGCAGCTCCAGCAGGGGCTGCGGGCCGGGTTCGGCGTACTCGTTGCTCATCACGGCCCTCCATTGGGCTGAAGATTGTTGTTCGGTCCAACGAACTTTGTCGGACCGGGAGGCCCCGCGCCAGCACCTGGGTGCCGGCGCGGGGACCGGTGGGGGGTCAGGACAGGCCGGCGGCCTTGCAGGCGTCGGCGAAGTCGGCGGTGCAGACGTCGGCGAGCTTCTGGCCGCCGTCGTCGATCACGTCGCCGACGTTGTCCTTGGTGATGGCCTTCGGCTCCAGCAGGATCGAGGGCACCTCGCGGCCGCTCTCCGAGTCCTTCGTGGTGCCGGTGGTCTCGGCGTCCTTGCCGCTGGCCAGGGCGATCGCGGCCTCGGCGAGGGCATTGGCTTCCTGCGTCGCCGACTTGTAGACCGTCATGCACTGGGTGCCGGCGAGGATGTTCTGCAGGCCCTCGACCGTCGCGTCCTGCCCGGTCACGGGCACCTTGCCGGCGAGCCCGTTGCCCTCGAGGATCGAGATGACCGCGCCGCCGAGACCGTCGTTGGCCGCCAGCACGCCGTCGACCTTGCCGTCGGCCTGGGTGTAGAGCTGCTGGAAGATCACCGCAGCCTCCTCGTTGTCCCACTCGGGAACGGCCTGCTCGCCGACCTTCTTGTAGGACGTGATCTTGTCCAGGACGCTGTGCGCGCCCGCTGAGAACAGCGTGGCGTTGTTGTCCGTCGGGGAGCCGTTGAGGTAGATGATGTTGGCGTCCTTGTCGCCGAGGCAGTCGGCCAGGCCCTGGCCCTGCAGCTCGCCGACGACGGTGTTGTCGAAGGAGACGTAGTACTCGGCCGAGCCCTCGAGGGTGAGCCGGTCGTAGTCGATCGTGGCGACGCCCTGCGACTTCGCCTTCTCCTGGATGGCCGCACCCGAGGCGGAGTCGAGGTTGACGATGGCCAGCACGGTGACGCCGTCGGCGATCATCGAGTCGGCGATCTGGGCCATCTTCTCCGCGTCGCCCTCGGCGTTCTGGATGCTGTACTCGACCCCGGCCGCCTTGAAGGCGGTCTCGAGGGCGGGACGGTCGGCGCTCTCCCAGCGGACCGACGACTCCGTGTCGGGGAGGATCACGCCGATCTTGCCCTCGATGGCGTCCTTGTCGCCGGCCGAGTCCGTGCCGTCGTCCGATCCACAGGCCGAGAGGGAGAGGGCGAGCCCGAGTCCCGCAGCCACTACCGCGAAGTGCGTGCGCTTCACATCAACCGCCTCCTAAGCGATGCCGGCTCGATGGCGTCGTCGGTCGGCGCGCACGTGCCAGTCATATGTTGTTCCAAACAACATATGGAGTGATCGACGTCACGTCCAGAGGTCGACGGCATTCTTTTCCTGCGACATGCCGACTTTCTCAGTTCCGGGCTCCGTTCGCCGATGGCTGGAGTGTCCGATCCGGCGGAATCCGTCCGCGAGGGGAGAGCATGGCGACGACGGCGACGCGGCGAATGAGCGTTGACCAGGTCGAGCACGCCCTCGACAACGGCCACCTCCAGGTCCACTACCAGCCCTGCTACGACCTGCGGACCGGCGAGATCGTCGCCGTCGAGGCGCTCGCGCGGATCAGGGACCCGGCCAGTGGCGTGGTCCACGCACCCGACGCATTCCTCGGCGTGGCCGAGCAGACCGGGCTGGTCACCCGGCTCGATGCGATGGTCTTCGCGATGGCCGCGCAACAAGTGGCGCGCTGGAGGGCCCAGCCCGGCGGAGCGCGGCTCTGCCTGGCCATCAATCTGTCCGCGGCCGATCTCGACGACCCAGACCTGGCCGATCGGTTCGTGCGCGTCGCGGCCCGCGCCGGCCTGCCCCTCGACGCCGTCATCGTCGAGCTGACCGAGACCCTGCTGTCCCGGACCGGCCGCGGACACGAACAGGTCCTGTCGACCCTGGCCGACCTGGGCTGCAACATCACGCTCGATGACTTCGGCACCGGGAACGCGAGCTTCGACTACCTGCGGCGCTTCCGGGTCGATGGCATCAAGGTGGATCGCTCCTTCGTGCAGTTCCTCGGCACCGGTGGGCCGCAGGAGCGGATGGCTGAGTCACTGCTGAGGTTCTGCCTCTCGCTGGGGGTCCATGTCGTCGCCGAGGGAATCGAACGGCCCGAGCAGGTGGCGGCCCTGCGGCGCCTCGGTTGTGCGCTCGGGCAGGGCTTCTTGATGAGCCGGCCGCTGGACGCGATCACGTTCGAGGCCCTGATGGCCGTCGAGGGCGGCGCCTCGAGCGCGCTGGCCCATCCGGTTGCTGCGGTCACCCTGCAGGACGTGTCGGTACGACGCCCGTCCCGTCGATTCGCCTCCCTGGACCGGGCAGCGACCACTGCGTTGGCGGCCCTGGTCTGCGTGGCCCTCATCGCCATCGCGGTGATCGCCACCGCTGACCGTCGGGCGAGCCAGGCGTCCCTCGGTGCCTCCGTGCAGCAGAGACTGACCGCGGTCGATGCGCTGGCGGCCCGGCAGGTCGACGTACAGCTCGGAGGACTGCGCGACGTGGTCGCCGCGTATGCCCGCAACGACGAGGTGCGGCGCGCCCTGAGTGACCGGGACCCCGGGCTCATCAGTGCCTCGCTGGCCGCCCTGGGATCGGCCACCACGGGTGTCTTCAGTTCTTCGCTCTATGACGCCTCGGGCAACCTGATCGACCTCGCACCCAAGCCGGACCCGAGCCTGGTGGGTCGCAACTTCGCCTACCGCGACTGGTACGTCGGCGCTCGCCATGCGGAGGGCGCTTACGTGTCCGAGGCCTTCCAGCTGCTGGCGCCGGGTCGCCCCTGGGCGCTCGCCGTGGCGGCCGCCGTCCGGGCAGGCAACGGGAGGATCTCCGGGTACGTCGTCGCGACGATGACGCTGACGGCACTGCAGGAGCAGCTCGATGACGTGCTGGACCACCACGGCATCAGCGTCACGTTGGTCGACGGCCGGGGCACCACCCTGGCGGCGCCCGATGACCGGATCGGGCTGCCCACGAGCGACCCGCGTCTCGCTGGACGACGCGAGGACTCCAGCAACCCGGGGGACGACACCGTCTGGGCAGTGCACGAGGTGGCGGCGATCGGCGGCTGGCTGCTGGCCGAGCAACCCGGTGCGGCGGCGCTCGGCTCCCGTGACGGCGAGCTCAGCACCGGCGTCCTGCTCGTGGTCGTCGGTGCTGCGCTGGTGGCGGTGCTCCTGTGGCTGGCGGCCGATCGGCGCCGGCGTCGGTTGAAGTCCGACCTGCGGGACGCGAACGACTGGTTGATGTCGATCATGACGGCCACGCCCACTCCGCTGGTGATCACCGACAGCTCCGACCAGGTCCGCCTGGCCAACCCCGCGGCGGGTGCCCTGTGGGCGGTGCCGCTCGAGCTGCTCGTCGGCCAGGACCTCACTCGCTGGTTGCCGACGCGTGACCACCCGGAGATCGAGGGCGGCGGATTCCACGCACGGATCGTCGATGCGAGGGGCGACGTGCGCCTGGTGGACGTTCGAACGCAGGAGGTCGGAGGCCCTCGCGGTGAGCTGATGTACCTCCACGCGCTGGTCGACGTGACGCCGCACCGCCAGGAGCAGGACCGGTTGCGCGCGGAGGGACGTGTCGACCCACTGACCGGAGTCGGCAATCGGCTGGACCTGGACGAGGCGCTTGCGGCGGCCCTGGCGCCGGGCGGGTCGACGTACGCGCTGGTCATGCTCGACCTGGACGGCTTCAAGGGTGTCAACGACCTGCTGGGACATGCCGTGGGCGACAGCCTGTTGTGCGCGGTGGCGCAGTCGCTGATCGAGGGGACTGCGCGACAGGACCGCGTCACCCGGATCGGCGGTGACGAGTTCATGCTGGTGGTGCACGTGGACCATCCGGCGCAGTGCTCCGGGCTCGCGGCCCGGCTGCGCGGCGTCGTGCAGCGCGCGATCGACGCCCACCCGTCCTCGGGCCACGTCCGGGTCGGCGTCAGCGTGGGCGCGGTGCTGGTGGCCGACGACACGGATGCCACCGAGCTGATGCGCCGTGCAGACCAGCGGATGTACGAAGCGAAGCGGACCGGGCGTGCGTCCGGCCGCCCTCACCGGACGGTCGGGACTCCGTAGAGGGTCGTCCGCTCGCGAACGGTCCGGTCGATGCCCGCGCCGATCTCGACGAGTTCGGCGACGGTCTTCGCGCTGCCGTGCTCGGAGCCGGCCATCCGGGAGATGGTCTCCTCCATGAGGGTGCCGCCGAGGTCGTTGGCGCCGGCGTTGAGCATCGCGCGGGTGCCGTCGACGCCGAGCTTGACCCAGGAGGTCTGGATGTTGCGGATCCGGCCGTGCAGCAGGATGCGGGCCATCGCGTGGACCGCGAGGTTGTCGCGCAGGGTCGGACCCGGACGCGCGACGCCGGCGAGGTAGATCGGTGCGGAGGTGTGCACGAACGGCAGCGGCACGAATTCGGTGAACCCGGTCCCGCCGTTCTCGAACGCCGTGTCCTGGATGCCCTTGAGGACGTTGAGGTGGCCGACCCAGTGCCGCGGGTTGTCGACGTGGCCGTACATCATCGTCGAGGTCGTGGGCAGGCCGATGCGGTGCGCGGTCGAGACGATCTCGACCCAGGTGCGGGTCGGGAGCTTGCCCTTGGTCAGCACCCAGCGGACCTCGTCGTCCAGGATCTCCGCGGCGGTGCCGGGCAACGACCCGAGGCCGGACTCGCGGGCCTTGATCAGGAAGTCCTCGATCGACAGGCCGGTGCGGGCGGTGCCGTTGACGACCTCCATCGGCGAGAACGCGTGCACGTGCATCTCGGGCACCCGCTGCTTCACGGCAGCAGCGATGTCGAAGTACGCCGTCGCGGGCAGCTCGGGGTCGATGCCGCCCTGCATGCAGACCTCGGTCGCGCCGAGGTCCCACGCCTCCTGGGCGCGGTCGGCGACCTCGTCGTAGGACAGGGAGTAGGCGTCGGCGTCGGTCTTGCGCTGGGCGAACGCGCAGAAGCGGCAGCCGACGTAACAGACGTTGGTGAAGTTGATGTTCCGGTTGACGACGTAGGTGACCTCGTCACCGACCGTCTCCTTGCGGAGGTGGTCGGCCAGCGCGACGACCTCGCGGAGCAGGTCGCCCTCGGCGGTCATCAGGGTCAG
>NZ_JBMCZA010000026.1:0-1000 GCF_048654705.1 Nocardioides sp. CPCC 206348 | reverse complement strand
GGGCAATCAGCACGGCAACGTCGCCGCTGATCGTGTCGCCTGGCGCATCCGATCTCCATGCGTCGACTATTCGGCGGTGCGCTCCGGTCAGGTCGACGGAATCTTCGTGGTCACTGGTGAGCAGGCGCTGAACCAGGTCGAACTCATGGGTCGCCATCAGTCGTTTCCCAAACCCTGGCCGGAGAGAACCACCAAACCGGTGCTGTCCAGTCGCAGAGTCGGGGCCTTGATGGCAGTTGACAAGGCGCGGGCCACGACTTCCTCCCGGTGGATTTCCTCGGTGAGGGTGTTTAGTTCGGCCCCAGTGCTGCGAACTGCGCGCAATCGCAACTGACCCAATCGGGTCGCGGCGTCCTGTTCGGCGATCCCCGCCGCACGCTCGATGGCGGCCAGTGTCTCGGCACTGCTGCGGACCAGTTTCTGTGCTGCTTTCTCGGTCTTGCGCCATTCGGCGGCCCAGTTGGCTGCCGACACGATCTCGTACGCACGCTCGATCCGGATCCGGTTCAGGGCGTAGTCGCCGCCAGGCTCGACCCCGGGTTTCGCATAGGGCGCCTCCAGTGCCTCGAGATGCACCTTGCTTGTCAGTTCCCTGCCCTTGCTGTCCATCCATACGGTGACGATGAGTGGCGGGAAGATCCCGTCGGCACGCCGGGCCAAGGACAGTTGGTCCAGGCCACGGTCCGGGAGTGTGGCCAATTGGCTGCGCGGGTCATCAGCCGACGGGACCTCGAGTGGGTTCGCCTCGATCGCGTAGTCGAACCGATAGACCACGGTCTCCGCTCGCGACCAGGTCGGCAGCCAGCGCCACATCCCGAAGGCGCGGCCGCGGTCGTCGTTGGTCAGGAAGTCGGAGACGGCGTCGATGAACGGGTCGCCGTAGCGGTACAGGTGGACGTCACTGCGATCGATCGCCACGGTCCGCACGAAGGTGCCACGGTGTTCGCGGAACGGTAGGAAGTCGCGGACCAGTCGCCAAGCAGGGACCAACGGCATCTGG
>NZ_JBMCZA010000025.1:0-1328 GCF_048654705.1 Nocardioides sp. CPCC 206348 | reverse complement strand
GAGTCGTGCGAGATCGCCGCCGAGGCGATCACCAAGGCAACCGGGGTCGCGGCCGTGCCGCTGGCCCTTCACGTCGGGCAGTGGGACAGCATCGAGCCCGCGATCGAGAAGATCTACGCCGACCTTGGCCGCCTCGACGTACTCGTCAACAACGCCGGCATCGCGCCACTCTCTCCGACGCTGGAAGGCGTCTCGGAGTCGCTGTTCGACAAGACCATCGAGGTCAACCTGAAGGGCCCGTTCCGGCTGATGGCCGTGGCCGGCGCCCGGATGTCGGCCGCCGGCGGTGGCTCGATCGTGAACATCTCGAGCATCGGCGCCATCCGGCCCAGCCCGCCCGAGGCGATGTACGCCGCCTCGAAGAACGGGCTCAACGCACTCACCATGGCCTTCGCCCAGGAGTACGCCCCCAACGTGCGCGTCAACTGCGTCATGCCCGGCGGGTTCGCCACCGACATGGCCGAGGGCTGGGACGAGGAGTTCATCGGCAAGATCGTCGACCGGCTCCCCGCCGGCCGGCTCGGACGGCCCGACGAGATCGTCGGCATGGTCGTCCACCTCGCCGGCGACGGCTCCGGCTACACGACCGGAGCGGTGATCCCCATCGACGGCGGCCGCACCGCGATCTACTGATCGGATTCGTCATGACACAACCGAACCTCCCCGCCCTGTTCGACCTGACCGGCCGGGTCGCGATCGTGACCGGAGCGTCCTCGGGCCTCGGCGAGAGCTTCGCCCGCACCCTCGTCGCTGCCGGCGCCACCGTGGTCGCTGCCGCGCGCCGCCTCGACCGCCTCGAGGTGCTCGCCAAGGAACTCGACGGTACGACGCCCGGTCAGGGCCGGGTCGTCCCGGTCAGGTGCGACGTGACCTCCGACGAGGACCGTCGCGCGCTCGTCGACCTCGCGGTCGCGATCACGGGGCACATCGACGTCCTGGTCAACAACGCCGGAATGCCGGGCACGCCGCACGCCGAGGACGAGACCGTCGACGGCTTCGCCTCGCTGCTCGACCTCAACCTGGCCAGCGGGTTCCACCTGGCGGCCGGAGTCGCGGCGACCGTGCCGGAGGGTGGCGCGCTGTCGATCATCAACATCTCCTCGGTCATCGGCCTCGTCTCGACGGCCCCGATCGGAGGTGCGAGCTATGCCGCGTCGAAGTCCGGAATCATGGGGCTCACCCGTGAGCTCGCCGGCCAGTGGGGCCGGCGCGGGATCCGCGTCAACGCGATCGTGCCGGGCTGGTTCGACACCGAGATGACCGACGGTCTCTTCAGCAACGAGAAGTCCGCTGGCTGGGTCCGCCGCAACACGATGCTCGGCCGAGGC
>NZ_JBMCZA010000024.1:0-2888 GCF_048654705.1 Nocardioides sp. CPCC 206348 | reverse complement strand
CGTCGCAACCGCCAACGAGTCCTTAGGCGGCGGAATGACGCACGCGCGAGCTCCGCACCCTGGATGGGGAATTCGGGAGTCTCCATCCAACGGATTTCCGCGGCGTAGTCTCGGCACACGCGCGGTGAACTGCCGCTCCCAACACTCCCAGGAGCACGATGGCGATCGAACACGACGAGCACTACTACCTCTGCGATGACTGCAATGGGGAGGGTATGGCTGACGTACAGGTCTCAGAAGACGGAGAGACCGAATGGTCCTGGTGCGCTGGATGCGGTGATGGCATGAGCAAAGGAACGGGCTACATCGAAGGTGATGACGACGACTGTGAAACCAATCCCTGCGATGTGGCTACTGGAGCGATGACACTTTGACCCGCAGCGAGGCACGCGATCTCATCTGGGCTGCTGATTGAGCACGCGGACAGGACTGCACACCCGCCTACGTGCTGTCGCTGCGGGCTTGCGACCCAACTCAGACCTCGACGACCACGATGTCGGGATCCGTGTCGGCATCGTCGAGTGGGTAGTCCCCAGGGTTGGACATGTGTAACACCTCGGCACCTGTGTCGTAGTTGCTGAGCATGACGAGGCCGTACTCCTCGGCTTCCTCCTCGGTCTCGAAGCGTTCGTCATCTTCCACTTCCTCGCCATCGGCAAATTTCAAGACAGCTTTGAACATCGAATCCTCCGAATTCGTCACTTGTGGGCGTCACACTAACTCGCTGCCAAGTCGCTAAGGGCTAAACCTGACCCACCCCTCCGATGCTCGGGATCAGCCTCGGCGAAGCGACGCGCTGCCCTAAGCCCAAGTCACAGCTTGGCGGCCGAGCGTACGCGCCCGGGGCGCCTGACGGCGGCGGTGACATGGCTTGGGTGGACATTGGGACACCGGACGCAGACCTGCAACAACTCCAACGAAGAGCCGCGGTTGCCGGAGCGCGAAGACGACGAGTGCGACGGCCCGGGCTAGGACACGATGATCGTGAGGATTCACTTACCTGACGGCCAACGCGGCGATGGGACGCAAGCATTAGGAGCTTGCTGCCTTCGCGCTCGATACCTGCCGAATGCACGGGTGTAGCGATAGTTACGGTGCCCCGAAAATGTCCTGGCGCAGGTCCGCGTACACGTTCATGTCGGTCGAGAACAGCGGGGCCAGGGTCGCCTTTGCGAACGCTGTCCAGTCGCTTCCTGCCCCTGATAGGGTGAGCAACCGGCGGATATCGTTGTAAATTTGTCCTGCGGCTTTCTTGAGATCGTCGGGATCGTGGCCCTGCTCGATGCTCGCCTGCAATGCGTCAGCCTTGATTTGCTTGACCTGTTCGACCGCATCTGGCCGCTCATTCTGCTCGCAAAGCGCTGTCAAGATTTCATCGTCCAAGAGGAATGCTTCGATATTGCGCCGGCTGAGGACTCTGATTCCCGTGGCCGCAAGGTCGGAGACTTCGGCGGCATTCAAGAGATCTCGGTCGACGACGCGCAAGATGGTGGTGCCGGAAGCGATGGTTTGTATCGCCCGGCCGGCCTCAAGTGTGCCATCGCGAACATCGTTGCTATTGCCGACCGACAGAAAATCAGTGTCGGGAAACTCCTTGGAAAAGATCTGTCGATAGCAACTGGCGTCAAACTCCGCTCTCTTGTCGTTATTGTTCTTGGCGGGCCGCCCCTCGCAGAGAACGATCCGTTCAGGCGCCATTAACTGTGCGAGGTCTCCAAGCGCGACGTCAAGCGTCCTCGCCCAGAACTCCCGCGATGGAACAACCGGGTGAATGGTGGCTGCCGAATCAAAGTCCACACCCTGTAGGTCGATGAAGCACACGCTCCCAGGTGATGTCTTGGTCATCTCCCACGCCTTGCGCATGAACCCGATGCTGTGGCTCGCGACGACCATCTGAGAATCGGCGGGCAATAACTCCACCAGCGTTTCAAGAAGCGCGCCTTGGATCCGCGTATTCAGATGGGTCTCTGGTTCGTCAATGCACCAGATTGAGTTGTCGAAATACTCGCCCTTTACCACCGCGTCGAGGATTAGGTCGAAGGTCGCCTTCTCGCCCGCGGAAAGGTTCTTGTATAAGAATCGGCGAGACGAACCCTTCGAAAAGTAGAATGTCCCGACCGAGTCGGCGGTGCCCGCTACTCCGCCGACTCCGTCAAGTTGGAGATCGGGGAAAACCTTCGACATTGATCCTCGAACTTTTCCGATGATGCGATCTCTGAGTTCAAGTCTGGTCATCTGATCGGGGAGGGTATCGCTGTACACTCCCTCTAGAGTCTGTAAAATCAGTCGCTGGTAGTTATCTGAGACACTTGCGTCGGTATCAATAAGGCGCGTCACTCGAGGCTGGTCAAGCGGAGATGCCATCCGATTGATGCCGGGAATATTGAAGTCCGCCTCGTTGCGGAATGCGCTTCGAACGTAGACGAGTTTCTTGCGGTCTTCTGGGCCAGCGGGAACTGGTTCGTGAAACTCTAGCGTCACGTGCTCTGGCCAACTTATTGACTCAGTCCCGGCCTTTGCACCATAGCTCTCGTCCCACCCGTGGCCAGCCCCGCCGTTTGCCCAGTGCCAAGTCTTGAGCCCATCAAACATCGAGGACTTGCCGGAGCCGTTCGGTCCGGCAAGCACAATTAGCTTGGCTGATGCTGGCAAAGCCTCGATGCTCAGGTCAGTAAATCTCTTGAACTTCACGAAGTGAAGACTCTTAAGGCGCACGGTCGGCTCGTTCCTGGTGAAGTGGTCTGGGTTACCAAGGTGCCATGGCGGTTGAGAGGTGTCTGACCTTTCCAAGGTCGACGCGCGTCTCGCCACCGAGCGCGCGCTGCGGACCGCGCCGCTACTGGGCGGTCTGACGCACGTTGTCCGCCAGCGGTTTGCGTCGGGCCCCC
>NZ_JBMCZA010000023.1:0-853 GCF_048654705.1 Nocardioides sp. CPCC 206348 | reverse complement strand
GCTGCCATGGCAGCGTTCGACGGACAGGACGAGCTGCTCTTCGATGCTCTTCCCGGTCCCCTTGCACGGCTCATCGACGCCGTTAGCAAACGTCTTGAGTCGACGCCCGAATGATCTCCCCTGAGAGCTGGAAACCGGCGGACGGGATCACCCTCGAGACGAACGCACTCCTAGCCGTACGAGAGCAAGACTCTGACGTCGTGGTCTCGGCCGGACCCGGCGCAGGCAAGACCGAGTTGTTAGCTCAACGAGCGGACTTCCTCCTCACAACGGGCAGCTGCCCCTACCCGAGACGAATCCTGGCGATCTCGTTCAAAGTCGACGCGGCACGCAACATTCGTGAGCGTGTACGTCGACGTTGCAGGGGCCAACTGGCGGCGCGGTTCGACAGCTTCACCTTTCACGCCTTCGCCAAGCGGATCGTCGACAACTACCGCGTCCTCCTCACTGGCACCGACGCCCTCGATCCCGACTACACCCTTCACGCGACTAAGCGGGTCCAGTACGAGCAGATCACCTTCGATGACCTTGTTCGGCTCGCCATCGACATCCTCCGGATAAGCCCACACGCGCGCAACGCCATCCACCAGACCTACACCCATGTGTTCCTCGACGAGTTCCAAGACGCGACGGCGAAGCAGTACGAACTCCTGAAGGAAGCGTTTCTAGACAGCAGCGCGGTGCTAACCGCAGTAGGCGACACCAAACAACGCATCATGAAGTTCGCCGGGGCGCTCGACGGCATCATGAAGACCTTCGCCGGCGACTTCAGCGCCAACTCCCTCACGCTCTATCAGAATTTTCGTTCAGCTCCCGTGCTCCGCCGTATGCAGAATCGCATGGTGCTCGTAAT
>NZ_JBMCZA010000022.1:0-1488 GCF_048654705.1 Nocardioides sp. CPCC 206348 | reverse complement strand
CGCTCGTGGTCCACGACCGCCTGGGACTGGACTCCAACGGCTTCGGGCTGCTCTTCGCAGCGGTCGGAGTCGGGGCCGTCGGCGGCACGGTGCTGCTCGCGCCCGTGCGCGCACGGCTTGCCGTCAACCACTTCGGGTTCGCCGGGTCGGTCGCCTTCGGCCTGATGCTCGCGGGCCTCGCGCTCAGCTCGGACCGGGTCGTGGTCGGTGCGCTCCTGGTGCTGGGCGGAGCCGCCTGGGTCGGTGTACAGACGACCTGGATGACGGCGGCGCACCAGGCACTTCCCGACTGGGTGCGACCGCGGATCATCGCCCTCATCCTGCTGGCTTTCCAGGGCTGCCAGGCGCTCGGCGCCCTCGCCTGGGGTGTGCTCGCCGACCTCATCGGGCTGAGCGGCGCGCTGGGTGTCGCGGCGGTGCTGATGGCCATCGCCGCGAGCGGTTTCCTCAGGCACGGCCTGCTCCCCAGTGACGGCATCGCGCCGGACCTGGCGGAGGTCGAGACGCCCAGCCTGGGCGAGGTGGAGCTGGACCGACCGGTACGGATCGAGGTGACCTACGTGCCGTCGTACGACAAGGTGCCGGCGTTCCTCGAAGCCGTCGAGGCACTCCGGCTCTCGCGGCAGCGCCTGGGCGCGAGCCGCTGGGAGCTCCTGGTCGACCTGGAGCATCCCGGCGTGTTCGTGGAGACCTTCCCGATGAACTCGTGGGCCGACCACGTCGCGTCGGAGACCGTGCGGTTGACCGTTCCCGAGCACCGACTCCGCGAGCACGTCTGGCGGCTGCTCGACGAGGAGCCGCGGACCCGCGTGCTGCTGGACGCACTGATGACCCACTGAAGAACCAGATCAATGAGAGGAACTGAGCGATGAGCACCGAAGCTCGCTTCGCAGGAAAGGTCGCGCTGGTGACGGGAGGTGCGTCCGGCATCGGCGCCGCCGTCGTCCGCCGGCTGGCGGCAGAGGGCTGTGCCGCGGTCGTGATCGCCGACCTCAACGAGGAGAGCGCAGAAGCCATGGCTGCTGAGCTGCCGACCGTCCGGCCGGCGCGCGTGGACGTCTCCCGGGCCGCCGATGTCGATGCCGTCGTCGATGCGACGGTGGCCGAGCACGGGCGCCTCGACGTGGTGATCCACGCCGCGGGCGTCGACGACCCGGCGTCGAAGGCGTTGCTGAACGCAGCCCGTGCCGCAGGGACGCCCATCGATGCCTTGCGCACGGTCACTGACGACACGTGGCGGCGACTGATGGCGGTCAATCTCGACGGCACCTTCCACGTGTTGCGGGCCGCGGCCCGCGTGATGGTGCCGCGAGGTGAGGGCGCCGTGGTCACGGTGAGCTCGTCAGCCGCCTTCGACACCCTCACCGGCTATGGGCCGTACGCCGCCTCGAAGGCCGGTGCGCAGGCGCTGACCCAGGCAGCCGCCAAGGAGCTGATCGCCTTCGGTGTCCGGGTGAATGCGGTCGCACCCGGGCCCGTGGACACCCC
>NZ_JBMCZA010000021.1:0-1123 GCF_048654705.1 Nocardioides sp. CPCC 206348 | reverse complement strand
AAGGCCCGGTTCGCCGATCGCGGGATCACGTTCTGAGCAGGTGGATCACTGGCCGGGACCGTCGTTCAGGCCGAGGACAGCGACCGCTTGGTCGGCCATGGCTCGTTCTCCGCGAAGGTTGGGGTGGACCGGAATGAGCTGGACCGAACCCAGCGCCGGCTCGACCCAGCGCGTGCCGATCGGTCGACAGGCGTCGTGGCCCTCGGAGATGGTCGAGACGTCGATGTAGGTTGCGCCGGTGACCTCGGCTGCGCGACGGACCGCGTCGTTCAAGGTGGCCTGCAGGTCGCGCAGATAGGGCACATCACCCCGGGCGATCGGCATCAGCGGGAAGCATCCGCCCGTGGGCGGCAGCAGCCAGAGGTAACCAGCGATGGCAACCCTGGCGTTGGGCGCCTTGGCCTGCACCGCACTCAGCGCATTGACCAGCGCGGGGTAGGTGGTGTTGCGCACGGTGTCGGCAAAGGAGGAGCCGTACTTCGCCTTGCACGGACTCCCCTGTCCGAGGGAAGCCACGGCGAGTGCCCCACAGGAGATCGCCGCATTGGCGAGCGTGTCGCTGTCGTTGCCGCCGATCGTCATCGTGACCAGGTCCGTCGACGCGGACAGGGCGTCCAGCTGAGGCGCGAGGCCCTGCATCTGCGCGGTGAAGTAGTCCTTGGTCTGCGCTGCCCCGCAGCTGACGTCGGTCAACTGGTAGCCGTGCTCGGAGGCAACGTCGTGGGCCCAGTTGTTCGACGACTGCCAGCAGATCGGATTGGTGCGGGGTGCGATCGGGAACACCCCGCTGCCCGCACTGAAGCTGTCCCCGAGATTGACGTACTCGACCCGGTCCACCGGCGAAGGGTCCGCAGTTGCCGGGCCCGTGGCCAGGGCGACTGAAGCCGTGGCCGACATCAACGAGCCGAAGGCCAGCAGGGCCGTGACCGACCTCATCGAGCGTGCGCGCATGCGTTTCTCCTAGACCGATCAGCAGGTCGCGCCGACACTACGTCCGCTTGCTTCACTTGTGTAGTAAGTGCTCCTCATTGCTCACATGCTGGACCCGGCCACCCCAGCCGACGCCCAGCAGCACCAGGCCGACAGCGGTCAGCACGTAGAGGTTGCCGGACAGCCCCTGCCA
>NZ_JBMCZA010000020.1:0-6091 GCF_048654705.1 Nocardioides sp. CPCC 206348 | reverse complement strand
CGAAGGTGAACCGTCAACCCTCAACCGAGACAACACAGAGCTTCGGTGGGGCGGGTGGGGCTCGAACCCACGACCCAAGGATTATGAGTCCTCTGCTCTGACCGACTGAGCTACCGCCCCGAGGTGCGGCATCACCCTAGAGGACGGACAGTGCGGGCGAACCGGTCACTCGCCCCAGCCCAGCGGGAAGACTTCGAACGGTGCCGCGAAGGGCACGCCGAGTCGCGAGCCGGTGGCCCGCGCCATGCCCTCGAGGAACTCGCGCGGGTCCCAGTTCTCCCAACCGAGTCCGTCGATGTAGGCCGCGTGGGCCTTGAGGGACTCGACGCCGACGTCGAAGGTCGCGGTCGTGTCGACGGCGTGGGTCGATTCAGGTGAGCCGAAGGCCCACACCTCACGCACCCCGCCCCACGGCTCGAGGCCCTGGGCCACCTGCTCGGCGAAGATCCACCGGTTGCCGGCATCCCGCGCCGCGTCCAGGACCGCTCGCCCGACGGCGATGTGGTCGGCCTGGTTCAGGTTCCGCCCGCCCCAGGTGGGGTGGAAGTTGCCGGTGATCACGATCTCCGGCCGGTGCCGTCGTACGACGGCCGCGAGATCACGACGCAAGGCGGTTCCGTACTCGAGGATCCCGTCGGGTTGCCGCAGGAAGTCGACGACATCGACGCCCACGATCTCCGCGGAGGTCACCTGCTCGGCCTCGCGCACCGTGCGGCAGGCATCGGGGTCGAGCCCGTCGATGCCGGCCTCGCCGCTGGTGACCATGCAGTAGACGACGTTCTTGCCCTGTCCGGTCCAGCGAGCAACGGCGGCTGCGGCGCCGAACTCCATGTCATCGGGGTGGGCGACGATGCACAACGCACGCTGCCAGTCCTCGTCGAGGGGCTGGAGCGGCACAGGAGTCTCGGCCATGGAGCGAGCATGCCACGCCTGACCGCCTACGCTGCGGCTGTGATCAAGTACCTCGGCTCGAAGCGCACGCTGGTGCCGACGCTGGGGGACATGGCGGTCGCGACCGAGGCCGGGACCGCGGTCGATCTCTTCACCGGGACCACCCGGGTGGCCCAGGAGTTCAAGCGGCGGGGGATCGAGGTCACCGCGGCCGACGTCGCGTCGTACTCCGAAGTGCTCAGCGATTGCTACATCGCCGCCGACGCAGCGCAGGTCGATGACGACCTCCTCGACGCCGAACTGGCGCGCCTCGGCAGCCTGCCCGGGACGCACGGCTACTTCACGGAGACCTTCTGCGAGCAGGCCCGCTTCTTCCAGCCCAAGAACGGCCTGCGGATCGACGCGGTGCGCGAGGCGATCGAGCGTGACCACCCGCCCGGCAGCCCGCTGCGCCCGATCCTGCTGACCAGCCTGATGCTGGCTGCCGACCGCGTCGACTCGACCACGGGCGTCCAGATGGCCTACCTCAAGCAATGGGCGCCGCGGTCCCACGCCGAGCTGGACCTCCGCCGCCCGGACCTGCTCCCCGGACTGGGGCACACCGTGACCGGTGACGTCATGGACACCGTCGAGCTCATCGGCCCCGTCGACCTGGCCTACGTCGACCCGCCGTACAACCAGCACCGCTACTTCGCGAACTACCACATCTGGGAGACCCTGGTCCGCTGGGACGAGCCGGAGCACTACGGCATCGCGTGCAAGCGGGTCGACACCCGCGAACGCAGCAGCGTCTTCAACAGCAAGCGCTCGATGCCGGCCGCGCTGGCCGACGTCCTGGGCCGGCTCCGCGCCGAGGTGGTCGTCGTCTCCTACAACGACGAATCGTGGATCACCCCCGAGGAGATGACCTCGTCGCTCCGGGCAGCGGGCCATGCCGAGGTGGCGCTGCTGGCCTTCGATCGCAAGCGGTACGTCGGCGCGCAGATCGGCATCCACAACCGCTCCGGGGAGCGGGTCGGTGCCGTCGGGCGACTGCGCAACGTCGAGTACCTCTTCGTCGCGGGCTCGGCGGACAAGGTCGCGGCAGCCGTCAGCGCAGGCGACCCGACGCGCCGGCGATGAGCAGTCCCTCGTCCTGCTGGACCAACCGCAGCGTGACGTCCTCGGTGCGCCGGGACCCGTGGAGTCGATACGTGTAGGTGTAGCTCACGGACAGTGAGTCGGGGTCGCCCTCCACCTCCACGATCTCGGGGTCCTCGATCGCGTTCCACACCTCCCGGTAGCGCGGGCTGGACTGCTGGTAGGACGGCGTCAGCAGGTCGAACCCGCGGTCGGGGTTGCTGCTCGCGGTGGCGACATAGGACCGCGCGAACGCCTCGAGCTCGGTGGCGGCGACCGGCGCCGCGGAGGCCGTCGCCGTCGGCTCGTCGGCGACCGGCTCGTCGTCGGTGGACGGAGACGTGCTGGTCGCCGGCCGTGGCGATCGCTCGTCGTCCCCGCCGAAGAGGAGTGCGGCGCCAATCGCCGCCAGGCCGAGGATGACCGCTCCACCTGCGACGAGCATCGCGGCACTCGAGATCCGACGCGGTGGCGGTGCCGGAGCCACCCGGGCCCGGAGGTAGTCGGCGACGTCGGCCATCGTCGGACGGTCCCGGGGGTCCGTCTGCAACGCCAGTTCGACGAGGGGAGCCAGCCAGCCGACGCGGCGAGGGTCCGCATCGTCGATCGAGGGCGGACGGCCGGTGGTGACGTGGAGCAGGACGGCCACGAACGACCACACGTCGTCCCCCGCGGGATGTGGCCGCAGGCCCCAGATCGGGTCCGGCGGCTGGAAGGCGGGATCTGCGGCGACCGCGTCCGGATCCAGCAACGTGGCGTGGCCCAGCGCGTCCACCTGGATGGCGGTCGGCGAGATGGCGCCGTGGACGCGCCCGCCCCCATGGAGTACTGCCAGCGCCTCGGCGACGGGCAGCAGGACGAGCGCGGCGTCGTCCGGGGGGAGTGCGCCGCGTGTCCGCACCCGGTCGGCCAACCGGGCGTCGTACTCGCTCACCTGCCGGAGGCTACCCACAATCGGAGCGACATCGGCGGTTCTTGTCGAGGGCTCGCCACAGTCACGCGGCGCCGGCGATCCTGAGCTCGCCGTCCTGCTCCTCGAGTTCGAGGGTCACCTCTTCGGTGCGCTTGCCCTTGCCCGGGAAGACGTAGGAGTAGGTGTAGGTGACCGTCATCGCCGTCGGATCGGCCGCGATGCTGAGGATCTGGGGCGACCGCAGTGGTCCCCAGAACGCTTCGTACCCCGGGCTCTCCGCCTGGTACGCCGGCGTGAGCATCCGGAAGCCGGCCGCCGGATCCTCATCGGCCGTCCGCACGTACGTCTCGGCGAACTCCTCGAGCTCGCCGGCCGTGCGGGTCGGGGCTGCGGTGCCCGTGGGCGACGTGGATCCCGCGCCGTCGGCCGCGTTCCGGCCGGGATCGTCGTCACCTCGGCCGATCAGCGCGACGGCAGCGACGAGCGCCGCGATCACCAGTGCAGCGGCCACCACCAGTGGAGTCGTACGTCGGCGCGATCGCGCCGGCGTCGGCAGGGGTTGGGGCGCCGGCGGACGGGGCAACGGGGGAGCCATGGCCGGAAGGGCGGCCGTCGCCGTCGCCTCCGTGCTCACGGGATCCGCGCGCCTCAGGTAGTCGCGTACCTCGGACATCGACGGCCGCGCCGCCGGATCGGCGGTCATCGTCATCTCGACCAGGGGGCCCAGCCAACCCGCTTCGACCGGTCGGGGCGGGTCGCCGCGGACGATCCGGTAGACCACTGCAAGCGGCCCGTTCTCTCCCTCCTCGACGTGGTACGGCGGCCGGCCGGTCAGGACGTGGACGAGGGTCGCGCCGAACGCCCAGACGTCACTCGCGGGACTCGCGAGGACGCCGGTGGCGACCTCGGGAGCGAGGTACGCCGGCGACCCGGTCACCAGGCCGGTCTGCGTGAGCGTCGCGTCCTGGTCACCGCGGGCGATGCCGAAGTCCGAGAGCTTCGCGCCGCCCGCCTCGCTCACCAGGATGTTGGACGGCTTCACGTCGCGGTGGACCACGCCCTGGGCGTGGGCGGCCACCAGGGCGTCCGCGACGGGTTCGAGCAGCTCCGCGGCGGCGGTGGGGGTCAGCGGGCCGCTCTCCCTGACCACAGATGAGAGAGAGGGACCGTCGACGTACTCCATGATCAGCCAGAGCGCGTCGTCGGTCTGCACCAGGTCGAACACAGAGACCACGTGCGGATGGTTGATGCGGGCCGCGAGCCTGGCCTCCCGCGCTGCGCGGGCCGGGTCGTGGGTCTGGCCGGACAGCATCCCGATCCGCTTCACGGCGACCGGGCGCCCCAGGACCTCGTCGCGACCCAGCCAGACCGCGCCACTCGCGCCCCGCCCGACCTCGCGATCGAGCGTGTAGCGCCCATCCACCGGTGTGCCGCTCATGATGCCCTGAACGTACCCACAGGTCGTGCTTCGAACCCAGTGGGCGTCTTGCCTCCGGATGGGGCAGGCTTGCTTCCACCATCTTGTTGTTCTTGTTCGTTCGTCTGCTGATTGTTCCCACCCGGAAAGGACCGACGTGCCCGTCGACCCCACCCTCCTCGACGATCTCGCGTGGCGCGGCCTGCTGGCCGAGTCCACCGACCGCGACGCGCTCGGCGCTGCGCTTGCGGAGGGCAGCGTCCGGTACTACGTCGGCTTCGACCCCACGGCGCCGAGCCTGCACATGGGCAACCTGGTGCAGATCGTGACCGCCATGCGCCTGCAGCGCGCCGGCCACACGCCGTTCGCACTCGTCGGTGGCGCCACCGGAATGATCGGCGACCCGCGGGACTCGGGGGAGCGGACCCTCAACTCCCTCGACACGGTGCAGGACTGGACCAACCGGGTCCGCCGCCAGATCGAGCCGTTCCTGTCCTTCGAGGGCGACAACGCCGCGACGATGGTGAACAACCACGACTGGACCGCCGGGCTCTCGGTCATCGACTTCCTGCGCGACATCGGCAAGCACTTCCCGGTGAACCGGATGCTGGGGCGCGAGACCGTGAAGCGCCGGCTCGAGTCCGGCATCAGCTACACCGAGTTCTCCTACGTGCTCCTGCAGTCGATGGACTTCCTGACCCTGTTCCGCAACCACGGCGTCACGCTCCAGTTCGGCGGGTCCGACCAGTGGGGCAACCTGACCGGCGGTGTCGAGCTCATCCGGCGAGCCGAGGGCGGCCACGCCCACGCCTTCGCGACGCCCTTGATCACCAAGGCCGACGGGACGAAGTACGGCAAGACCGAGGGCGGCGCCCTCTGGCTGGATCCCGAGCTGATGGCGCCGTACGCCTTCCACCAGTTCTGGCTCAACGTCGAGGACGAGAAGGTCATCGAGCTGATCAAGACCTTCACCTTCGTGTCGCGTGAGGACATCGAGGCCCTCGAGGTACGCCATGCCGAGAAGCCGTTCCTGCGGGAGGCCCAGAAGCTCCTCGCGGACGAGGTCACGACGCTGGTCCATGGCTCGGTCGAGACCGAGCAGGCGAAGACGGCGGCCGCGGCGCTCTTCGGAGGCGGCGACATCACCGCGCTGTCCGCAGTGACCCTGGGAGCGGCACTGGCAGAGGCCGGTGTCGTCGAGGTCGACGGTGGCGCCGGCATCCCCGACGTGGTCGAGCTGTTGACCCTCACCGGGCTGGCCGCATCGAAGGGCGAAGCGCGCCGGACGATCGCCGAGGGCGGGGCGTACCTCAACAACGTGAGGGTCGACGACCCTGCTTTCACCCCGACGGCAAGCGACCTGATCGGGTCGTCCTGGCTGGTTCTCAGGCGTGGAAAGAAGCGTTTCGCAGGCGTCCGCGTGCACTGAGAACGCCCTCCGGAGGCCGTGTGGCCCGCGTCACGCCCCCCGGATTTGTGCTCTCCGGGGGAGTGTCGTAATGTTCTGCATGTCGCCGGGTGCGGCGGGAAGCAAGGAGCCGATCGGCTCCGGGCTACCGGCCCCAGCGAACACCATCTCGATCGCAGTCAGATCGGGTGCCAGTCCGAAAAGCAGGCCTTGTGGGCCTGGTACAGACCGGGATCCGGATTGTGATGGGATAACCATCAGCGCGAAGACAGACCGGCAACGGCGAGCTTCGCAGTGTTTGATGTTTGAGAACTCAACAGTGTGTCATGCATATAGATTGTTG
>NZ_JBMCZA010000019.1:0-4878 GCF_048654705.1 Nocardioides sp. CPCC 206348 | reverse complement strand
CCCCGATCCACTGGCGGCGTGGGAACGCTTCTATCGCAACACCCTCGATCGCATCGGGGCGAGTCTCGACACCTCGGGACCGGGCACCGTCCACGGCACGATCGCCGACTACGCGCCGGTCTACGCCCGGGCCGAGCAGCTGCTCGCCCCGGGAAGCGCCCTCGAGCTGGGCTCCTGCTTCGGGTTCCTGGCCCTTCGCCTGGCCGGGACGGGCCGTGAGGTGATGGCGACGGACCTCTCCACAGGCACCATCGACCTCCTCACTGCGATGGCCCCCCGCCTGGAGATCGACCTGTCGACCCGGGTGGCCGATGCAGGCCGCCTTCCGGAGGCCGACGGCTTCGCCGACAACGTGCTTGCGATCCACCTCCTCGAGCACCTCGACCCCGACCACGGCGACCGGGTCATTGCCGAGGCCGTGCGGCTCGCCCGGCGACGGGTCCTGGTGGCAGTGCCGCTCGAGGGTGAGGCCGACGAGACCTGGGGCCACGTTCGCACCGTGTCGCTCAAGGACCTGGCCCGCTGGGGTCGGCGAACCGGGCTCCCCTACCGGGTCCTGAGCCACCACGGCGGCTGGCTGGTCATCGACACCGCCGAACACCTGCGACCTGACTCCCGTCCCGCCCCACCACCAAGGAGAAGTTGATGACCCAGATTGCACCGACGACCACCGCCGCACCGCCCCTGCCCGCCGTCGAATGGGGGGATCCCTTCCCGCTGGGGCTGGCCAGCTTCGGCATCTCCGCCCTGGTGCTCGCCAGCGTCATGTCAGGCCTGATCGACGCCGCGGCGACGCCAGCCGTGCTGTCGCTCGCCCTGGCACTCGGCTTCACGACCGAGCTGATCGCCGGAGTGATCCACTTCCGACGAGGTGAGACCTTCCCCGGACTCGTCTTCACGGCGTACGCCGGCTTCTGGCTCAGCTACGCACTGCTGGTGCAGTTCTATGCACCGATGGTGGCCGCAGACGGTCCGGCGATCACGGGCATGTTCTTGCTGGCCTGGGCGCTCTTCTCGACGTACATGCTGCTCGCGGCGTTGCGGACCAACGCGACCACGATCGCGATCTTCGTACTGCTGACCGCGGTGTTCTACCTGGCGGCTCTCGGCGCCTTCACCGAGAACGCAGCGCTCGGCCACCTCGCCGGCTACGTCCTGATCCTCGATGCGCTGCTCGCGCTGTACGCCTCGGCCGCGATCATCGTGAACACGACCTGGGAGCGCACTGTCCTTCCCGTTCCGTGAGTCGACGGACGTCCGCCCCTGCGTTGCGCAGGGGCGGACGTTCGCGTGTGTCAGATGACGCCCATCTTGGAGGCTTCGTACACCGCTTCGGCGCGACGGGAGACCTCGAGCTTGCGCAGGATGTTGCCGACGTGGAACTTCGCCGTCGTCTCCGAGATGAAGAGCCGTCCCCCGATGTCGCGGTTGGAGAGGCCACGGGCCAGGAGACCGAGGACCTCGCACTCGCGCGGGGTGAGCTTCTTCTCCTCACCCACCGGCGGTGCCCGGAGCCCGCGCACCATGGCGGCGGCCGAACGCGCATCGAAGGCGCTCTCGCCGCGCGCGACGTCGCGAATGGACCGCACGAGCCCGGTCATGTCGACGTCCTTGACCACGTAGCCGCGCGCTCCGGCCCTGACGGCCCGGAGGACCAGTTGCTCCTCCAGGAAGGTCGTGAGGACCAGGATGGCCAGCTCGGGGTACTGCGCCACCAGTTGCTCGCACAGGTCGAGCCCCTCCGTGTCGGAGGACGTGGAGAGCTTGAGGTCGAGCAGGACGATCGCCGGGCAGGCACGTCCGACGACGGCCAACGCCTCCGCCGCACTGGATGCCTCTGCCACCACCCTCAGGTCCCGCTCCCGCTCGAGGATCGAGCGCAAGCCCTGGCGCACGATGGCGTGGTCGTCGACCAGCATGATGTCGACCGTGGCAAGGGAATGCTCCAGCGTTCCCGCTGCCGCGACCGGTGTCAGTGCTGCCATGGTTCCTCCTTCCGGGGACCGGCTCCCACCAGGCCCGCGATGATGCCGCGGCGTTGCACGCCCAACGGCAGTGGAATCCGCATCTCCACCCGGACTCCGCCGATGCGGGCCCTGCGGAACGCGATCGTGCCGCCGAGCTCGTTGATCCGGCACTCGATGTTGGCAAGCCCGCGATGGCGGCCGTCGACCGAGGGTCCACGCTCCATGCGCAGTCGGCGTGCCAGCACCGCCGGGTCCCCCGTGCCGTCGTCAGCGACGCTCACGAAGAGCTCGAAGGGTCGATACCGCAACCGCACCGCGGCCCGGCTCGCCCCGGCATGGGTCGCGACGTTGAACAACGCCTCCCCCACCGCCCGGGCGATCTCGTGGTCCGCGTCGGCCGGCAGGATGTCGGCCTCACCATCCACCCGGACCGTGACGCCCAGGTGTGGCCGATGGTGTTCGGCCACCTCCTGCAGGAGCTCCGGCAGGGTGCGCACCCCGTCGCACTGTCGCTGGTGGAGGGCGTAGATCGCGCGACGCAGCTGGTCGACCGCCTGGGCGCTGAGGTCCTTGGCGGTGGTCAACCGGTCCTCGATCGCAGTGTGCCCCTCGTCAGCTGCCATCCCGCGGGCGACCTCGACCGCCATCCCGGCCGAGAGCACGTACTGGGTGACGCTGTCGTGGAGCTCGCGGGCGATCCGGTGTCGCTCGTGGTCCAGCAGCTCGCGCTGGTGGGCCGCGAGCAGCCTCTCCTCCGCCTGCTGGAGCTCGCTGGTGCGCGCCGCGAGGTCCCGTGCCTGGGCCGCGGTCTCGTCGTGGAGCCGCTGCGCGCGACGATGCAGCGCGAGCCCGGCCTGGTACTGCTCGGAGGTGTGGAGCGCCACGGCAGCCTCATTGGCCAGGATCCGCAGCACCGACAAGTCGCTGGGCTCTGGCTCGTCCTCGAGACCGTGCAGTCCGACCAGGCTGCCGATACGGTCACCGGACAGGGTCATCGGCACCCGGACCCAGCGGTCGTCGCGAGGGGTCCGCGTCGGATGCCCCGCGCGAATGGCACCCAGCTCCCGTCGTACCTCCGACGGCAGCGCAGCGTCGTCGTCGACCACCACGCCGGCCACACCGTCGAGCACGAGGAAGCGGGGCCGGGCCCCGACGAGCTCACCGTCAGCGAGACTGAGAATCAACCACGGCGCGACAAGGTGCTCGGCCGCAGCCCGCGCGACCTGTTCGAGCAGGCCACGGGGTCCTTCAACCGTGCGGACCAGGCCCCGCGAGATCGAGTCCATCGCGCGCACTGCCTGCTGCATCCGCTCGTCGGACCGGACATAGGCGCGATAGTAGGAGCGCTTGCCCGACCGGACGCCGGTGAGCGTCGCGAGGTCGAGGTCGCTGGGCGCGACCGCCGCCTCGGGCTCCTCGGCGCGGGGCACGCTCACAGCGCCTCGAGGAACAGCTTCTCGACATCGCGCAGCGAGGTCGCGCGCGGGTTGGTCGCCAGGCACGCGTCGTCGAGCGTGGTGTCGGCCAGCCGCGGGATGTCGGCTGCGGAGACCCCCAGCTCGCGCAACCCACGCGGGACACCGACGTCATCGGCCAGGCGTCGGACGTGGTCGGCCAGCAGCTCTGCGGCCTCGACTCCCGGGACACCGTCCACGTCGAGACCTGCCGCGGCCGCCAACGAGACGAAGCGCTCCGGGGCGGCGCGCGCGTTGTAGCGGATCACGTGGGGCAGCAGCACGCCGTTCACCACGCCGTGCGGAGCATCGAGCAGACCGCCGACCTGATGGCTCATCGCATGGGTCGCGCCGAGGATCGCGTTCGAGAAGGCGAGCCCGGCCTGGAGGCTGGCCTGGGCCATCTTGGCGCGATGCTCGGGGTCCCGGGGCGTGAGGATCGTTGCCCGGAGATGGCGGCAGACCAGGCCGACAGCGCTCAGTGCATGCATGTCGGCCAGCGGATTGTGCGCCAGCGACACGAACGACTCGATCCCGTGGGTGAGCGCGTCGAGTCCCGTCGCAGCGTTCAACAGGTCCGGCATCGTGACCAGGAGCCGCGGGTCGGTGATCGAGAGGTCAGGGACCAGCGCTCGGCCCATGATGGTGACCTTCACCGAGCGAGCGGTGTCGGTGACGATGCAGAACTGACTGACGTCGGCGCCGGTCCCCGACGTGCTCGGGATGATCAGGAGTGGCGGGATCGGCTGGGTCATCCGGTCGACTCCGCGGTAGTCGAGGATGTCGCCGCCATTGCCCGACAACACCGCGACACCCTTCGCCGCATCGGCGCAGGACCCACCGCCGATGCCGATGATGACGTCGCAGTCCCATTCCAGGTAGTGCGCGAAGGCCGCGCGGACCTCGTGGTCGCGGGGATTCGGTGTCACCTGCGACCAGACGACGGGATGCAGGCCCGCGTCGCGCAGGTACCCGAGCAGCTCGTCGACCCAGCCGGCCGCGATGATGCCCGGATCGGTCACGACCAACGGTCGACGTGCTCCGAGCCGCGCAGCAGCGAAGCCGGCCTCACTGAGTGAACCCGCACCGAACACGACTTCGGGTGCGTGGAACTTGACCAGCCCCGTCGGATCCTGGTCCGTGCAGGTCGACCGTCGGCCGGCGACCGGTGCTGCGATGAGAACCATGGGCGTCCCTTCATCATGTGACGGTCACCACACTGCTCCGCAGACGTTGCAACAAGGTTCGCTCGCCCTGTCCGTTCGGACAGGAAGGGTGGGCCGCCTAGCCGCCGAAGCCCCCGTCCGCGGTCACGAGTGCCCCGTTCAGCGCCCGCCCGGCATCGGAGCAGCACAACGCCACGACCTCGGCGATCTCCTCCGGTTCCAGGAGGTCGCGCAGCAGCTGGCCGTCAGCGAGGTCGTCCGGGGTGACGCCGTACAGGTCGGCGGTGGCGG